>NZ_JBPQTP010000136.1:0-16929 GCF_051386395.1 Micromonospora sp. URMC 106 | reverse complement strand
GGGCGGGCGGCGCGGCGACGGGCCCGGGAGGTGCGGCGGGCGGGTTGCCCGGTGCGGGGGTGGGCGCCCCGGCGGCGGGGATGCCGATGGCCTGGCCGAGCTGGTCGAGGCGCTGCCCCTGGGCGGTCAACCGGTGCTGGAGGTAGTCCACGGCGGCGTGCAGGTCGCGCCGGCGCTCGGCCTCGGCGGCGGCACCGCGCTCGCCGGCGCGCCGCCGCTCGGCGAGCTGGCGGGCCAGCGCCGCGTACTCGGAGAAGTCGGACACCGCCTCAGTCCTCCCCGTCGGGGCCGTGCCCGTCGCGGGCGAACGGGACGATCAGCCGGGTCCGTTGGTCGTGCCGGTCGACCAGCAGCGCCCGGTCGGGCCGGGGCGCGTACGCGAGGTCGTGCACCCCGAGGTGCAGCCCCAGCTCGGCGCCGGGCACGTTCAGCGCGACCAGGCAGGCGACGTCGTCGCGGTTGTGCGCGCCGCCGAGGTCGTCGGCGAGCCGGCGCAGCCCGCGCCACCAGCCGAGCAGGTGCACACCGTGCGCGGGGCCCTGGCGCAGCAGCACCCCCAGGTCGTCGTGGCCGGAGCGGAACGTCTCCGGGTCGGCGGTGGCGAGCGCCGCGGTGGCGGCGTCCATCCCGAACACGACGAGGTAGGTGCGCCCGGCGCCCGGCACGCCACCTCCCGGCGACCGGGCCGAGCCGGCAGGGCCCGAGGGGGGCGACAGCCCGGCGGCGAGGGTGGCGACGTGCCGGCGCAGGCCGGCGGCGTCGAGGCGGTCCACCGGGTGGCCGGCGGCGGTCAGCGTGGCGACGGTGTCGTCGGCGGCGGGCTCGGCGGCGGCGACCAGCGGGGCGAGCAGGAAGCGGGCGTCACCCGGAGTGTGCTGGCGGGCGAGGCTGAGGGTGGCCGCCCGCAGCACCTCGGCGCCGGTGGCCGAGGTGCCCACCACGGCGAGGTGCCGGCCCGGGGTGGCGTCCATCATGAACAGCGCGGAGGTGCCGTCCACGTCGACCGTCCGCCCGACCAGGGCGAGCGGGCGGCGCCCGCCCGGGCGCAGCCCGGCGAAGGTGGGGTCGTCCTCGACGCGCGCGGCCTCGTAGCCCTTGAACACCGACGGGGGGCGCGTGCCCGCCGGCCGCGCCTGCCACAGCTCGTGGCGCAGCGCGGCCAACTCCCGTGCGGCGGCGTGCGCGTCGGGGAAGCGGACGACCGTGTCGGCGCCGACCGCGCCGGCGGCGGTGTTGAGCACGGCTGAGCCGACCGGCAGGGTGTGGGCGGCCTCGTTCAACGCGTCCAGCACCCCGCCCCCGCCGGGCAGCGCCACCCGGAGCGCGAACTGACCGAAGATCGCCTCGGCCCGGCCGTAGAGCGCCTCCACGCCGGTCATGCTCTGGCTGGCCAGGACGAGGTGTACGCCGTACGAGCGGCCCTTGCGGGCCAGCTCCTCCAGCAGGTCGACGGACTCGCGGGCCAACGCGTCGTTGCCGGCGAGCAGCACGTGGAACTCGTCGATCACCGCCACGACCCGGGGCACCGGGGTGTCGCGGGGCAGGTCGGCGAGCTTGGTGACGCCGTGCCGCTTGAGCGTGGTGGCCCGCCGGGACAGCTCGCGGCGCAGCTCGCGCAGCACGGCGACGCCGTACTCCCGGTCGGACTCGATGCCGACGGCGCGGGCGTGCGGCAGCCAGGACGGGTCGCGGGGGGTGGGGACGAACTCGGTGAAGCTCACCCCCTCCTTGAAGTCGAGCAGGTAGAGCTGGAGCTCGGCCGGCGAGTAGCGGGCGGCCAGCCCGTAGAGGACGTCGAGCAGGAAGACGGTCTTGCCGGCGCCGGTGCGCCCGCCGACGAGCCAGTGCGGGGTGGCGTCGTCGAAGGCGACGGTGACCGGGTCCCGTCCGGCGCGGCCGACCACGGTGCGCAGCCCGTTGCCCGCCGACTCCGCCCAGCGCCGCTCGGGCAGCAACTCGGCGAAGCCCACCGCGTCGCCCCGCCGGGCGACCGCGCCGAGGTGGGCGGCGAGGGCCGCCACCGACGCGGCCGGCGGGTCGCCGTCGAGCAGCACGGGGGCGGCCAGGCCGGTGCCGTCGGCGCTGAACGGGGCGCCGGGCGGGTCGCCGACGTGGGCGTACCGCTCGGTCAGCCGGATCGTGGTGGTGGCGCCGAGCTGCGGCGGCGGGCCCGCCGACGCGGCGGCGGGACGGCCGGCGACCAGGACGCAGACGGCGGCGGCCGGGCCGGCGTGGGTGAGCGCGGCGAGCCGGGCCGCCTCGCGGGGCGGCGGCATTGACGCGGCGACGACCAGCAGCAGCTCCTGGTCGGGGCGGTCGGCGTGCCGGGCGGTGCGGGCGTGCCGCTCGGCGGCGTCGAGCAGCGCGGCCACCTCGGCCTCGCCGGTGGCCGGCGGGTCGAGCACGCCGGCGTCGACCAGCGGGCGCAGCGGTCCGAAGGTGGCGCCCAGCGCGGCGGTGTCGAGCCCGGCGACCCGGACCCCGCCGGGCGGCGCGGTGGCGAGCAGCCGCAGCACGAGCGCCCGCAGCAGGCCGGCCACCCGGGGATCGCGGGCGTCCGCGTCGACCGCGAGATGGTGGCCGCCGCCCAGCGGCACGAGGACGGGAAAGGCGCCGTCGGGGGTGGACGCCTCGCCGACGCGCACCGGAACGGGCGCGACGGCGACCGGGGTCGCCCCGGGGGTCGGGGTGGCGAGCGCGCCGCCGAGCGCCGCGAGTCGGGCGACCAGCTCGCCCGCGCCGAGCGGGGCGGCCGGAGCGGCGTGCCCGGCGAGCGCCCGGCGAGCGGCGTCCAGATGGGACCGGGCCGCCCGGTGCGCCGCGACCGCCTGCCCGTACGCCGACGCGAGCCTGCCCACCCTCTGCTCCCGTCGCCGTCGCCCGCCTGGTCCTCATGGACCCTAACGGACACCGAGGACACCCGGACAGTGGCGAGGCGGGCGCGTCGGGCCCGGACGCCGGCGGGCGGACGGTCCGGTTCGGACCACCCGCCCGCCGTGGGCTGCCATGCTCAGCCGGTGACCGCGTTCAGGGCGGGCAGGTAACCGAGGCGGTAGCCGTCGGCGTCCGGGTGGTACGCCTCGATGACGCCGCTGACGTCGCGGATCCAGGGGTCGGCGGCGCAGACCCCGTGCCCGGCGAAGTACGGCCGGGTGTCGGCGAACGTGGCGCCGGCCGCGGCGGCCCGACCGGCGATGACCGTGGCGAGCACGTCGGCGGCCTCGTTGAGGATCGTCCGCTTGTAGGTGCTCATGGCGAGCAGCCCGCAGTAGTTGGTCTCGAACAGCCGCGGGTAGCCGAGCACGATCAGCCGGGCGTCGGGGGCCCGGTTGCGGATGGCGGCGTAGGTGGCGTCGAGCCGGCCGGGCAGCGTCGTGGTGGCGAACGCCTTGGCCTCGTTCACGGCGTTGGTGCAGGCCGAGGTGCTGCCGAAGCGGCAGCTCGTGATCACGTCGGCGAAGCCGGCGTCGTTGCCGCCGATGGTGATGGTGACCAGGGTGGTGCTGGTGCTCAGGGCGGCGACCTGCTCGTTGATGACGTCGGCGGTGACCGCGCCGCCGCAGGCGGGGAACTTGAAGCTGGTGACCGCGTTGGCGGCGGCCCAGAGCGGGGCGTACGACTTCTGGCTGCGCAGGCAGGTGGACAGGTCGTACGGGCCGGCGCCGACGCCGGAGGAGTAGGAGTCGCCGAGGGCGACGTAGTTGACGGTGGCGGCGGCCTGGGCGGCACCGGGGACGAGCACCGCGCCGAGGGCGGCGGTGAGCAGGGCGACCAGCGCGGCGAGGGCACGCGCCAGCGGGCGGTGGGGCATGAGGGACCTCCACGGGACGAGGTGGTGGGGCCCGGTGACCGCGCGCGTGGCCAGGGACGGGGCTTGTTACCAGGCGGTAATGCTATCGAAACATTCGGATCAATGGAATGGCCGGCGATCGCCGACGGGGTCAACGGGTTCACAAACGTCGATTAGGTTGGCCGGTGCGTACACCCCGACGGAGGGAGTCCACCCCGTGCGACGCGCTCTCACGGCGGCCATCGCCGCCCTGACCGTCACCACCGCCGGCGGCCTGGTCGCCGGCGCCCCCGGCCACGCCGCCCCACCGGGCTGGGGGCGGCCCGTCGTCCCCGCCGCCGCGCCGCAACCCGGCGGCCCCGGGCTGGGCGACAGCTACTTCCCCGACTACGGCAACGGCGGCTACGACGTCGCCCACTACGACGTCCGGCTGCGTTACGACCCGGACACGGACCGGCTCACCGGCACCACCACCATCCTGGCCCGGGCCACCCGGGACCTGTCCCGGTTCAACCTGGACTTCCTGCTCGACGTCGAGTCGGTGCGGGTCAACGGCTGGCAGGCCGCGACCACCCGCGAGGGCGTGCACGAGCTCGCGGTCGCCCCGCGCCGCCCGATCACCGCCGGCCAGCAGCTCACCGTGGTCGTGCGCTACTCCGGCGTGCCGTCGGAGACCCTGGTCGGCGGCTACACCGGCTGGACCCGCACCGCCGACGGCGCGATGGCGGTGAACGAGCCGGAGTCGGCCTGGTGGTGGTTCCCGAGCAACGACCACCCGCTGGACAAGGCCACCTACGACATCTCCGTGTCGGTGCCCACCGGCGTCGAGGTGGTCAGCAACGGCGTCCAGCCGCGCGCGCCACTGCCCGAGGCCGGCAACCGCACCCGGTGGAGCTGGCGGACCACCTCACCGACCGCCACCTACCTGGCCTTCCTCGCCATCGGCCAGTACGACCTCGTCACCGACACCGCGCCCAACGGCCAGCCCGTGGTCAACGCGTACAGCACCACCCTCGG
This sequence comes from Micromonospora sp. URMC 106, assembly GCF_051386395.1. Lineage (NCBI taxonomy): Bacteria > Bacillati > Actinomycetota > Actinomycetes > Micromonosporales > Micromonosporaceae > Micromonospora > Micromonospora sp. URMC 106. Next base: position 12,122 of record NZ_JBPQTP010000136.1, on the reverse strand, counting down.
CGAGCTCGGGCCGGCCGCGCGGGCCAGCATCGAGCGCACCGCCGAAATCGTCGAGTGGGGCAGCGGGCTCTTCGGGCCGTACCCCTTCGAGGCGCAGGGCGGCGTGGCCGGCCCGGTCGACGGCATCGGCTTCGCGCTGGAGACGCAGACCCGCTCGGTGTACGGGCCGGGCTTCTGGCGGCGGGGCGCCAACACCTACGTGGTGGTGCACGAGAACGCCCACCAGTGGTTCGGCGACTCGGTCTCCGTGGCCGACTGGAGCGACATCTGGCTCAACGAGGGCTTCGCGTCGTACGCGGAGTGGCTCTGGTCGGAGGAGCAGGGCGAGGGCACCGCGCAGGAGCTGTTCGACTTCACGTACGCCAGCTACCCGGCGGACGACGAGTTCTGGCAGGTGCCGCCGGGCGAGCCGGGCCCGGGCCGGATCTTCGACGACGCGGTCTACGACCGGGGTGCCATGGCCCTGCACCAGCTCCGCCTGGCGGTCGGCGACGACGCGTTCTTCCGGATCCTGCCGGCCTGGACCGCCGCGCACCGGCACGGCAACGCCACGATCGCCCAGTTCCAGGCCCTCGCCGAGCGGATCTCCGGGCTGGACCTGGACGACCTCTTCACGACCTGGCTGCTCACCCCCGGCCGCCCGGACCTGGCCAGTGCCGACCGCCGGGCCGAGCCGCCGGCAGCGCCGCCCGCCGAGCCGAGGTCGTGGGTGAAGATTCGCGAGGCACACGCGCTGCTGGACCGCTGAACGCCGGCCCGCCCGCGGCCGACACCGACCCGCCCGCGCGTCCCGCCCAGGCGCGCGGGCGTCGCGGGCGAGGCGCGTGGGCGTCGCGGGCGAGGCGCGTGGGCGTCGCGGGCGAGGCGCGTGGGCGTCGCGGGCGAGGCGCGTGGGCGTCGCGGGCGAGGCGCGTGGGCGAGGCGCGCGGGGCGGGTCGGGATGACCGCAGCGACGCTGTCGAGCTGATGTCGTAAACGAATCACAACGCCGCCGCCACGTCGGGCGGTCCGTCACCCGGCGGGCGAGGCCGCCGCCTCGTCGGGCGGTCCGTCACCCGGCGGGCGAGGCCACCGCCTCGTCGGGCGGTCGGTCACCCGGCGGGCGAGGCCGCCGGCTCGTCGACGATCCCACTGTCTCTTGGGCGGTGCTGTCGTGCGGTGACGGTGTCGCCGCACCGCGCTGCTCGTGTGATCCGTTTACGACATCAGCTCGACAGGCCAGCACCGAACGGACCCGGCACCGGTCTGACACGCTGCGACACCGGTACGACGCACCGGGCGACGGCCTGCGGCACCCGCCCGCCGGGGACGAACCGGCGCAGGTGGCGGACCGGACCCACCCGGCGGGCTTCCGGGGCTGGGCCGACCGCCGAGGGCGGCGCCGAGGACGGCGCCGGTGACCGCGCCGCGACGCAGTGCGAGACCGGACCGCCCACGACGGGGTTACCCACGACCGGACCGCGCACGACCGGGCCGCCCACTACGGGGCCACCCACGACCGGACCGCACGACCGGACCGCGCACGACAGATCCGCCGGTCACCGGGCCGCCAGGGGCTGCCAGCCCGGCGGGCATGCCGCCGCGGCCGAGTCCGGCCTCCGCGCCGCCGGCTACCGCGCCGCCGGCTACCGCGCCGCCAAGGGCTGCCGGGCCGGGTCCACCGGTGCCGGCAGCGTGCCCGTCCCGCCCAGGTAGGCGTGGATGGCCGCGGCCGCGGCCCGCCCCTCGGCGATCGCCCAGACGATGAGCGAGGCGCCCCGGTGCATGTCGCCGGCGACGAAGACGCCGTCGGCGGCGGTCTGCCAGTCCGGCCGGGCGTCGACCGCACCGCGCGCGTTGCGGACGACCCCGAGCTGGTCTAGCAGCGGCTGCTCCTCGGTGCCCTCGAAGCCGATCGCCAGCAGCACCAGGTCGGCCGGCAGTTCCCGCTCCGAGCCGGGCAGCGGGGTGACGATCCGCCGCCCGTCCCGCTTCTCCACGGTCACCTCGGCGATCCGCACCGCCCGCACCTGGCCCGTGCCGTCGTCGACGAACTCCTGCACCGCGACGGCGAAGACGCGCTCGCCGCCCTCCTCGTGCGCGGGGTAGCTGCGCAGCAGCCACGGCCAGGTCGGCCACGGGTCCCGGGCCTCGTCCCGGGTCCGCGGCGGCTGCGGGTAGAGGTCGAGCTGGTGTACGCCGGCCGCGCCCTGCCGGTGCGCCACGCCGAGGCAGTCCGCCGCGGTGTCGCCGCCACCGATGATCACGATGTGCTTGCCGGCCGCGTCGATCGCGGTGCCGTCTGGCAGCACCGCCGTATCGGGCCGGCCGCCGGCCGCCGCGGCCACCACCCGGTTGGCGGCGACCAGGTGGTCCATCGCCTGGTGTACGCCGCGCAGCCCGCGACCGGGGGTCTCCGGGGTGTCCCGGCCCTGCAGTGCGCCGCAGGCGAGCAGGACCGCGTCGTGCTCGGCGCGCAACTGCTCGGCGGTGACGTCGACGCCGACGTTCACCCCGGTGCGGAAGCGCACCCCCTCGGCGGCGAGCTGGGCCAGCCGCCGGTCGATGTGGACCTTCTCCAGCTTGAAGTCGGGGATGCCGTACCGGAGCAGGCCGCCGATCGCGTCATCGCGCTCGTACACCGTCACGGCGTGACCGGCGCGGGCGAGCTGCTGCGCGGCGGCCAGCCCGGCGGGGCCGGAGCCGACCACGGCGACCGACCGGCCGGTCGGGGCCGGCACCGGGCGCGGCAGCAGGCCACCCCGCGCGACGGCCGCGTCGGCGATCTCCACCTCGACCTGCTTGATGGTGACCGGCTCGCCGCCGCCGATGCCGAGCACGCAGGCGGCCTCGCAGGGCGCCGGGCAGAGCCGGCCGGTGAACTCCGGGAAGTTGTTGGTGGCGTGCAGCGACTCCACCGCCGCGTCCCAACCGCCCGTGCGCACCAGGTCGTTCCAGTCCGGGATCCGGTTGCCCAGCGGGCATCCGTCGTGGCAGAACGGGATGCCGCAGTCCATGCACCGGGTGGCCTGCTCGCGGATCAGCTCCTCGCCGGCCGGCGGGTACACCTCCCGCCAGTCGCTGATCCGCACCGGCACCGGGCGGCGCGCCGGCAGCCGCCGGTTGTAGCGCAGGAAACCGTTCGGGTCAGGCACGAGCCACCTCCTGGACCGCCGCCCGCGGCGCGGGCGTGGTCGGCACGGACTTCGCGGCGGGCGCGGAGAGCGCGCTCATCACCGCGTCGTCGACGTCGCGGCCGGCGGCTTCGGCGGCCCGCATGATCTCCAGCACCCGGCGGTAGTCCCGGGGCACCACGGCCGTGAACTCCGCCACCGCCTCCGGCCAGCGCTTGAGCAGTTCCTCCGCGACGGCCGAGTCGGTCTCGGCGAAGTGCCGCTGCACCAGCTCGTGCAGCACGGTCTGCTCCTCCTCGGACAGCGGGGCCAGGTCCACCAGCTCCGCGTTGACCCGGCGGCGGTCCAGCCGGTGCACGAACGCGGTGCCGCCGGACATGCCGGCGGCGAAGTTGCGGCCGGTCGGCCCCAGCACCACCACGGTCCCGCCGGTCATGTACTCGCAGCCGTGGTCGCCGACGCCCTCGACGACGGCCACCGCGCCGGAGTTGCGCACCGCGAACCGCTCCCCCACCCGGCCGCGCAGGAAGAGCTCGCCCGCGGTGGCGCCGTAGAGGATGGTGTTGCCGGCGATGATCTGGTCCTCGGCCCGCTCCCCCGGCGGGGCGTCGCCGTCGACGAACGGCGCGGCGGCGTCCGGCCGGACGACCAGCCGACCGCCGGAGAGGCCCTTGCCGACGTAGTCGTTGGCGTCGCCGTGCAGCCGCAGGGTGACCCCCCGCGGCAGGAACGCGCCGAACGACTGCCCGGCGGTGCCGCGCAGCGTGAACTCGATCGTGTCGGCGGGCAGGCCGGCGCCGCCGAAGCGGCGGGTCACCTCGCCGCCGAGCATCGCGCCGACGCTGCGGTGTTCGTTGCGGACCGCCACCTCGACCCGCACCGGCGTGCCGTCGCGCAGCGCCGGCCCGGCCAGGGCGATCAGCTCGTTGTCCAGCGCCAGATCGAGGCCGTGGTCCTGGGCGCGGACGCCCCGCCGGGCGGCGCCCGCCGGCAGCTCCGGCAGGTGCAGCACGGGCGTCAGGTCGAGCCCGCCGGCCTTCCAGTGCGCGACCGCCGGGGCGACGTCGAGCAGCTCGGCGTGCCCGATGGCCTCCTCGATCGAGCGGAAGCCCAGCTCGGCCAGGTAGCCGCGGACCTCCTCGGCGAGGAAGAGGAAGAAGTTCTCCACGAACTCCGGCCTGCCGGTGAAGCGTTCGCGCAGCACCGGGTTCTGCGTGGCGATGCCGACCGGACAGGTGTCCAGGTGGCAGACCCGCATCATCACGCAGCCCTCGACGATCAGCGGGGCCGTGGCGAAGCCGAACTCCTCGGCGCCGAGCAGCGCCGCGACCAGTACGTCCCGGCCGGTCTTGAGTTGGCCGTCGACCTGCACGGTGACCCGGTCGCGCAGCTTGTTGAGCAGCAGCGTCTGCTGCGCCTCGGCCAGCCCCAGCTCCCACGGGGTGCCGGCGTGCTTGAGCGAGTTCAGCGGGGACGCGCCGGTGCCGCCGTCGTGGCCGGAGATCAGGATGACGTCGGCCTTGAGCTTGGCCACGCCCGCCGCCACGGTGCCGACGCCGACCTCGCTGACCAGCTTCACGTGCACCCGCGCGGACGGGTTGACGCACTTCAGGTCGTGGACGAGCTGGGCGAGATCCTCGATCGAGTAGATGTCGTGGTGCGGTGGCGGGGAGATCAGGCCGACGCCGGGCGTGGCGTGCCGGGTGCGGGCGATCCATGGCCAGACCTTGTTGCCGGGCAGTTGCCCGCCCTCGCCGGGCTTGGCGCCCTGGGCCATCTTGATCTGGAGGTCGTCGGCGTTGACCAGGTATTCGCTGGTCACCCCGAACCGGCCGCTGGCGATCTGCTTGACGGCGGAGCGGCGGGCCGGGTCGTGCAGCCGCTCGACGTCCTCGCCGCCCTCGCCGGTGTTGGACTTGCCGCCGAGGCGGTTCATCGCGATGGCGAGCGTCTCGTGCGCCTCCGCCGAGATCGACCCGTACGACATGGCGCCGGTGGCGAACCGCTTGACGATCTCGGTGGCCGGCTCGACCTCGTCGAGCGGCACCGGGGGCCGCACGCCGGTGCGCAGGGTGAACAGCCCGCGCAGCGAGCCGGCCTTGGCGGCCAGCTCGTCGACCTTGGCGGTGTACTGCCGGAACACGTCGTACTGGCGGCTGCGGGTGGCGTGCTGCAGCAGGAAGACCGTCTCCGGGTTGAACAGGTGCAGCTCGCCCTCGCGGCGCCACTGGTACTCGCCGCCCACCTCCAGCCGGTCGGAGGCCGCGGCGCCCGGCGCCGGCCAGGCCAGCGAGTGCCGGGCGGCCACCTCGGCGTGGATGCCGTCGAGCCCGATCCCGCCGATCTTGCTCGGGGTGCCGCGGAAGTAGCGCTCGACCAACCGGGAGTCCAGCCCGACGGCCTCGAAGACCTGCGCCCCGCAGTACGACGACACCGTCGAGATGCCCATCTTGGACATGATCTTGAGAACGCCCTTGCCGAGGCCCTTGACGTAGTTGCGGACCGCCTTGGCCGGTTCGACGCCGACGAGCGCGCCGGTGGAGATCATGTCCTCCACCGACTCGAAGGCCAGGTACGGGTTGACCGCCGCCGCGCCGTAGCCGATCAGCACCGCCGCGTGGTGCACCTCGCGGCAGTCGCCGGACTCGACGATCAGCGCCACCTGGGTACGCGTCTGCTCGCGGACCAGGTGCTGGTGCACCGCCGCGGTGAGCAGCAGCGACGGGATCGGGGCGAGGTCGGCGTTGGAGTCCCGGTCCGACAGCACCAGGATGCGTACGCCGTCCTCGATCGCCTCGGAGACGTGCCGGCAGATCTCGGTCAGCCGGGCCTTGATCCCGGCGCCCCCCTCCCGGACGCGGTAGAGCCCGGACACCCGGACGGCCTTGAAGCCGGGCAGGTCGCCGTCCTCGTCGATGGAGAGGATCTTGGCCAGCTCGTCGTTGTCGATCACCGGGTACGGCAGCACGATCTGCCGGCAGCTCGCCGGGCCCGGGTCGAGCAGGTTGCCCTCCGGCCCGATGGTCGACGCCAGGCTGGTCACCAGCTCCTCCCGGATGGCGTCCAACGGCGGGTTCGTGACCTGGGCGAAGAGCTGGTGGAAGTAGTCGTAGAGCAGCCGCGGCCGGGTGGACAGCGGGGAGATCGGGGTGTCCGTGCCCATCGAGCCGATCGGCTCGGCGCCCGTACGCGCCATCGGCGCGAGCAGGATCTTCAGCTCCTCCTCGGTGTAGCCGAAGGTCTGTTGCCGGCGGCGCACCGAGTCGTGGGTGTAGACGGTGTGCTCGCGCGGCGGCAGGTCGGTCAGCTCGATCAGGCCGGCGTGCAGCCAGTCGGCGTACGGCTGCGCGGCGGCCAGCTCCGCCTTGATCTCCTCGTCGTGCACGATCCGGCCGGCGACGGTGTCGACCAGGAACATCTTCCCCGGCTGGAGGCGGCCCTTGGCGACCACCCGGGCGGGATCGAGGTCGAGCACGCCCGCCTCGCTGCCGAGCACCACGAGCCCGTCGGCCGTCCGCCACCAGCGGCCCGGACGCAGCCCGTTGCGGTCCAGCACGGCGCCGACGATCTCGCCGTCGGTGAACGCGACCGAGGCCGGCCCGTCCCACGGCTCCATCAGGCTCGCGTGGAAGCGGTAGAAGGCCCGCTTCTCGGGGGCCATGTCCGGGTCGTTCTCCCACGCCTCGGGGATCATCATCAGCACCGCGTGCGGCAGGCTCCGCCCGGCCAGGTGCAGCAGTTCGAGGACCTCGTCGAAGTTCGCCGAGTCGGAGGCGGCGGGGGTGCAGACCGGGAAGACCCGGCGGATGTTGCCCGGCAGGTTCGGGGTGCGCAGCAGCGCCTCCCGGGCCTGCATCCAGTTCCGGTTGCCCCGGATGGTGTTGATCTCGCCGTTGTGCGCGATGAGCCGGTACGGGTGCGCCAGCGGCCAGGACGGGAACGTGTTGGTGGAGAACCGGGAGTGCACCAGCGCGATGGCGCTGTCCACCCGCTCGTCGGTCAGCTCCGGATAGAACGCCGGGAGTTGGTCGGGCGTGAGCATGCCCTTCCAGACCATGGTCCGCGCGGACAGCGACGGGAAGTAGGCCGGCACGCCCCGCTCGGCGCTCTCCCGCTCCGCCTGCTTGCGCACGCAGAACGCCACCCGCTCCAGCTCGATGCCGCGCAGCGGCGACCCGGCCGGCCCGGCCGGCGAGTCGGTGAGCCGGTGCGCGGCGAGGAAGAGCTGCCGGACCCGGGGCATCGCCGCGAGGGCGGTCTCGCCGAGGCCGTCCGGGTCGACCGGCACGTCCCGCCAGCCGAGCAGGTCGGCCCCCTCGACCAGGGCGTACTTCTCCACCACGCGGCGGGCGCGGGCCTCGGCGGCGTCGTCGTCGGGGAGGAAGACCAGGCCGGTGGCGTACTCGCCGGCGGGCGGCAGCGGGAAGTCGGCCACCGCGCGCAGGAACGCGTCCGGCACCTGGATCATGATCCCCGCGCCGTCACCCGTGTTCGGTTCCGCGCCCCGGGCTCCCCGGTGGTCCAGCCGGCGGAGCGCGTCGAGGCCGTTGGCCACGACCGCGTGCGAGCGCCGTCCGTGCAGGTCCGCCACGAAGGCCACACCGCAGGCGTCGTGCTCCTGCGCGGGGTCGTAGAGCCCGGCAGCGGGCGCTCCCGGGCCGAGGTGCGGGGCCTGCTGGGGGCTGCTGAGAGGGTACGGAAAGGCCACCGGGCCTCCTGTCGTCACTCAGGTGGATCTGGATCGGGACGACGTCGGCCCTCAGGGGTCTATTGAGTCTACGTTAGGGTCCGGGGCGCAAGGCCAGTGCAGATTGATCACACCTTCCAGACTCTGGGACATGTAGTCTCGCGCGGTGGATCGCGCGCGGACAGACCTCTTCGACCGGTTGGAACGCTTCTACGACGCGGTGCCCCGCGACGCCGCCCGGGTCGAGGAGCACGGCGCCCTGGTGCTGTTCGTCCGCGACGGGGCCGGCTGGCCGTTCTACGCCCGCCCCCGACTCGACGCCGCCGGGCCGCCGTCGCTGGCCGACGTCGCGGCGGTGCGGGAACGCCAGCGCGAACTCGGCCTGCCCGAGGCCTTCGAGTGGGTGCACGAGACCACCCCGGGCCTGCTGGCGGTGGCCCGCTCGGCGGGCCTGTCCGTGCTGGAGGCGCCGCTGATGGTGCTCGACCCGGCGGCCCTGCCCGACCCGGGCACCCTCACCGACGTACCGGTGCGGCTGCTCGACCCGGCGGGGCCCGGCTTCGCGGCGGACGTGGCCGCCCGGCGGGCCGTCGCCGCCGTCGGGTTCTCCACGCCTGGCACCGGACGCGGCGAGGCCGGCCCGGCGCAGCGGGACGCCGCCGTGGCGGAGCTGGACGAGGCGGCGCTGGACGAGGAACGGGCCAGGATCGCCGACGGCCGGCGGCTGTCGGCGCTGGCCGGCACGGCCGCCGACGGCGCGCTGGCCAGCGGCATGGCGATGCGGGTCGGCGGCGTCGCCGAGATCGCCGGGATCGCCACCCTGCCCGCCGCCCGTCGCCGGGGCCTGGGTGCGGCGGTCACCGCCACGCTGGCCCGCGAACTGCTGGCCGCCGGCACCGAGGTCGTCTTCCTCTCCGCCGGCAGCGAGGACATCGCCCGGGTCTACCTCCGGGTCGGCTTCCGCCGCGTCGGGACCGCCTGCATCGCCGAGCCCGCCCCCGTCACGCCCTGACGCCTCCCGCCCGGATCGGTGGGACGGCGGTCAGCTCGGCGGGCGCCACTGGGCGGCCGTGGTGGCCGCGGTGGAGAGCAGCCGGGGGCTGAGGGTGCCGAGGGCGGCGTCGCGGGCGCGCAGCGCCAGCGGACCCCGGGCCTTCAGCACCGCCGACATCCGGCGGGTCTGCCGCACCACCGTCGCCGCCCGTGGGCGGCGCACCCGGTCGTACGCGACCACGGCGTCGGGCAGCCGGGACTCGCGCAGCAGTGAGGCGAGGGTGGCCGCGTCCTCGAAGGCGAGGCAGGCGCCCTGGCCGAGGTGCGGCGGCATGGCGTGCGCGGCGTCGCCGAGCAGCACCACCCCGCCCGGGCCGGCCGGGAACCCGTACGACCGGGGCAGCGGCCGCAGCTCGCGGATCTCCTGCTGCACCAGATCCGCCGGGTCGGTGGCGTCGAGCAGGTCGGCGATGGGCGCCGGCCAGCCCGCGTACCAGCGGCGCAGCAGGGCGAGCTGGGTCTCCGGCGGCTCGGGGCGGGGCGCGCCGGCGGCGGTGGCCACCCAGTAGATGCCGCCCCGGCTGGAGGCGCCGGAGGAACCGCGCTCGCCCAGCGAGGCGGACACGAAGCGGTATCCGGCGCCGAGCACCTCGCCGCCGACGGGCCGGTCCGGGGGCAGCTTCGGGGCACGGTACCAGGGGATCACCGCCCGCCAGGCGGCGCAGCCCGAGCTGACGACCCCGGACTCGGGGGCCAACTGCCGGCGGACCTCGCTGTCGGTGCCGTCCGCGGCGACCACCAGGTCGGCCTCGACGGTGTGCCGACCGTCGCCGACCGACGGGCGTTCGCCGGGTTGGGCGCGGACCGTCCGCACGGTCACCCCGGTGCGCAGTTCCACCTCGTCGCCCAGGCCGGCGATCAACGCGTCGTGCAGGTCCTCCCGGTGCACCACCACCGGCATCCGGTCGGCCGGGGTGGGGCGGGGCTGCACCAGCCAGTGCCCGTCCGGGCGGCGTATCCCGCCGTCGGGCAGCGCGGTGGCGATCGCCTCCAGACCGGCGCCGAGGCCCAGGGCGCGCAGCGCGCGTACGCCGTTGGGCCAGAGCGCGACGGCGGTCGGCTCGGGGCGGACCCGGTCGGCCCGCTCCAGCAGGGTGACCCGCCACCCGGAGCGGGCCAGCGCGCCGGCGACCGCGAGGCCGCCGATGCCGGCGCCCACCACCACCGCGCTACGCATGTGGTGCTCCCCCTCAGCTGTCGCGGTCGGCGGGCCGGGAGCCGGCGGCCCCCGCCCGGTCCTCCGAACCCTCGTCGTCGGCGTCCGCGCCGGCGGACCCGTCGCCGGCGGGCGCGGCGTCCGCCGCGGGCGCCGTCTCCGCGCCGGTCGCGCCCGGCGTCTCGCCGGTCTCCCGCCAGCGTCGGTACTGCTCCTCGTCGACCACGCGGTAGCCCTCCGGGGCGACCGGCTGGGCGCCGGCCTCGCGGGCGGACAGGTCGACCTGCGAGACGTCGGAGTCGACGGGCGGGGCGGACGGCGCGACGTCGCCGACGGGGACGAGGTACTCCCGGGGCCCGCGCACCCGCACGAAGTAGGCCAGCGCGCCGAGGAAGACCAGGCCGGCGGTCCAGACGTTCAGGCGTACGCCGAGGATGGTGTTCGCCTCGTCGGTGCGCATCAGCTCGATCCAGAAGCGCCCCGCGGTGTAGCCCATCACGTAGAGCGCGAACGCCCGCCCCCGGCCGAGGCGCAGCTTGCGGTCGAGGGCGAAGACCAGCGCGGCGACGCCGAGGTTCCACAGCGCCTCGTAGGCGAAGGTGGGGTGGTAGAGCCCCGGTTCGAGGATGGGGTTGCCGGCGTCGTCCCGCAGCGCCTGGCCGGGGTTGTCCGGGTCCATCCGGTGGATCTCCAGCCCCCAGGGCAGGCTGGTCCGGCCGCCGTAGAGCTCGTTGTTGAACCAGTTGCCGAGTCGGCCGATCGCCTGGGCCAGCGGCAGGCCCGGGGCCAGCGCGTCGGCGACCACCGCGAACGGGATGCCGAGCTGCCGGGCGGCGATCCAGGCGCCCACCGCGCCGCCCGCCACCGCGCCCCAGATGCCGAGGCCGCCCTCCCAGATGGCGAACGCCTTCATCGGGTCGCCGCCCGTGCCGAAGTACTTCTCCGGCGAGGTGATCACGTGGTAGATCCGGGCGCCGATGATGCCGGCCGGCACCGCCCAGACCGCGATGTCGAGGACCGCCCCGGGCGCGACGCCGCGCTGGCGCAGCCGCCGCTCGGTGACCCAGCAGGCCACCACGATGCCGACGATGATGCACAGCGCGTACGCCCGGACCGGCACCGGTCCGAGCTGCCACACGGCGGTGCTGGGGCTGGGCAGGGCCGCCTGGGGGGTCAGCGAGGCGAGAGTCACGGATGCACACGCTACCGCCGCGGGCCCCTCCGGCGGCACCCCGGTCCGCCGTCGCGCGATCCCGGTGACTTCTGGTTTGCGCCGCCGTAGGCTCTTTGTCCATGAGCGCGCTCACCTGGGCGGTCGCGGCGGTCGTCACCGACGACGCCGGTCGGGTGCTGCTCTGCCGGCAGGGCCGGGGCGAGCGACGTCACGCGCTGCCGGGCGGCCGGCTGCGCCCGGCGGAGAGTCCGGCACACGCCGTGGTACGCGACATCCGGGCCGAGACCGGCTGGGAGGTCGAGGTCGTGGACCTGGTCGGCCTCTACCATCTCGCCGCACCGTGCGCCCCGTCACCGACGGGCCACCCGCCGTCGCTGCCGCCCGACGTCCTCGTGCACGTGTTCCGGGCCCGTGTCCGGGGGCCGGGGCCGAGCGGCGGCCCGGTGGGCGGCTGCCGGGTGTCCTGGCACGACCCCGCGGCACTGCCGGAGGCGCTCACGCCGACCACCCGGGCCGCGCTGGCCGACGCGCTGGCGAACCGCTCCGGCGTCCTGCGCCACGCCGCCCGGGCCGAGACCGCCCCGACCAGCCCTGCTGGCACCGCGCCGGCACCACCCACGCCCACCCCGGGCACGGCCGCACCACCCATGCCCACCCCGGGCACGGCCGCACCACCCGGGACCGCGCCGACGGGACACCCGCCGGGCCAGCGCGTCGAACCGCCCGCCGACCGCGTGGCCCGCCCCTGACCACCCGTACCGTCCCGCGCCCACGAGGCGGACCACACCGGACCGCGCCCGACGCGATCCCCGTCCCCCGCCCCCGTCGCCAGCCTGCCGATCTTGCATTTCCCGCCCCGACAAACCGGGTCATTCGACGCATCACGGGGGCAACAACTGCAAGATCGCGCACGGAACGGCAGGGGTGGGGAAAGGGGGG
>NZ_JBPQTP010000135.1:0-17075 GCF_051386395.1 Micromonospora sp. URMC 106 | reverse complement strand
CCCCGGGGGCGGGGTCGGGCGGAACGGGGGAGGGTGCCTCGCCCGGACGGGGGATCGGGTCGATCCGCCGGGTAACTGGCTTTTCGCTGTGAGTGCGGAAAACGCGCCGACAAGGACTTGACGGCAGGAACCGGACGGCGCAAGATGCTCCGTGCGGGAGGGCGTTTCGCCGGAGACTTTCAGTTCTTGCGACCCAACGCCGGAGGCGTTGTGCGAACGTCCCTCCCGACCAGCGTCCGACTCGGGCCAGCGGTTAAATCGCTGGCCCGTTCGTCGTTCCGGGCGCACCCTCGGCGCATGACCATCACGATCACGCCGATCGACGCCGCCGACCAGGCGGCGATCGACGAGGCGTACCGGATCGGCGCCGCGGCCAACGACGCCGACCTGCCGGACTTCCCGCCCTTCTGCCGGCGGCGCTTCGAAGCCGCGATCCGGCACCCGATGCCCGGCAACGCCCCGCTCTGGGCGCTGGCCCGGCTCGACGGCGTGCCGGCCGGCTACGTCGGGCTGGACCTGCCGCAGCTCGACAACACCGAGAACGCCGCGGCGGACCTGGTCGTGCACCCGGCGTACCGGCGTCGCGGGGTGGGTCGGGCGCTGCACGAGCACGTCGTACGCCTGCTGCGCGAGCGGGGGCGCAAGCGGGTGCTGGGGATGGCGGTCTCGGCGCTGCCGGGCGGGCCGGAGCGGTCCGTCGCCGGCGCCGCCTTCGCCGCGTCGACCGGCGCCCAGCCGGCGCTGGTCGAGGTCCGCCGCCGGCTCGACGCCACCCGGCTTGACCACGACGGCCTGGACGCCGCGCTGGCCGGGGCCCGGACCCGGGCCGCCGGCTACCGCGTCCTCCACTGGCAGGGACGGACCCCCGACGAGTACGTCGCCGACATCGCCTACCTCGACGGCCGGCTGATGGCCGACGCGCCCCTCGGCGACGTGGAGTGGGAGCCGGAGCGGATCGACGCCGATCGGGTCCGTGGCATCGAGCGGGCGCTGGAGGCGCGGGGGCGGCGGCGCTACCACACGGCGGTGCGCCACGAGGACTCCGGCCGCGTGGTCGCCTGGACCCTGCTCGACGTGGGCGACTCGGCGGACTGGCACGCGTTCCAGCAGATCACCATCGTCGACCCCGCCCACCGGGGACGCCGGCTCGGCCTGATCGTCAAGATCGAGAATCTGCGTCACCTGCTCGCGCGCGAGCCGGCGGTCCGCGCGATCGACACCTTCAACGCGGCGGTCAACAGCCACATGATCGCCATCAACGAGCAGCTCGGCTTCCGCCCGGTCGACGGCTGGACCGACTGGCAGCTGACGATCTGAGTTGTGACACGCCCCTACTGATCCTGATGCTTCCTGTTGCATGATGGCGGGCATGACGGAGACCCCGCACCCCCTGTACGACAGGCACGCCGACACCCTCACCCGTGCGCTGACCGCCATCACGGAGCGCGGGTACTGGTCCGCCTACCCCGAGTCGCCCAGCCCCCGGGTCTACGGCGAGAGCGCCGCCGCCGACGGCAAGGCCGCCTTCGAGGCGTACCTCGGCGGCGACTTCCCCCTCGACCAGCCGGGCACCGGCGACCGGGTCGCCACCGAGGCCAGCCCGTTCGGCGTCGAACTGGGCGTCCGCTACCCGCACGCCGGCGCGGACGAGCTGGTCGCCGCCGCCTCCGCCGCCCTGCCCGGCTGGCGCGACGCCGGCCCGCAGGCCCGAACGGGCGTCTGCCTGGAGATCCTGGACCGGCTGCACAAGCACGTCTTCGAGCTGGCCAACGCGGTGCAGTTCACCAGCGGCCAGGCGTTCGTGATGGCCTTCCAGGCCGGCGGCGCGCACGCGCTGGACCGCGCGCTGGAGGCGATCGCGTACGCGTACGCGGAGATGACCCGGCACCCGGGGACGGCGGGCTGGGAGAAGTCGGCCGGCAAGGGCGACCCGCTGCGCATGAGGAAGACCTTCCACGTGGTGCCCCGCGGCGTGGCGTTGGTGATCGGCTGCAACACGTTCCCGACCTGGAACTCGTACCCGGGGCTGTTCGCCTCGCTGGTCACCGGCAACCCGGTGGTCGTCAAGCCGCACCCGCGCGCCGTGCTGCCGCTGGCGATCACGGTGAAGTGCGCCCGGGAGGTGCTCGCGGAGGCCGGCTTCGACCCGAACCTGGTGCTGCTCGCCGCCGAGGCCCCCGGCGAGAAGCTCGCCTCCACGCTGGCCCTGCACCCGGCCGTGAAGATCGTCGACTTCACCGGCTCCACCGAGTACGGCGACTGGCTGGAGGCCAACGCCCGGCAGGCGGCGGTCTACACCGAGAAGGCCGGCCTCAACACGGTGGTGATCGACTCCACCGACGACTTCGCCGGGATGTGCCGCAACCTCGGGTTCACGCTGAGCCTCTACAGCGGCCAGATGTGCACCACCTCGCAGAACATCCTCATCCCCTCCGACGGCATCTCCACCGACCAGGGGCACAAGAGCTTCGACGAGGTGGTCGGCGGGATCGCCGCCGCGATCGGCAAGCTGACCGCCGACCCGGCGCGCGGGGTGGAGCTCACCGGCGCGATCGTCAACGACGGGGTGCTGGAGCGCCTCGCCGAGGTCACCAAGGTCGGCGAGACGGTGCTGGAGTCGCGTACGGTCGAGCACCCGGCCTTCCCCGACGCGGTGGTCCGCACCCCGACGCTGGTCAAGCTGGCGGCCGACGACACCGCGACCTACTCGAAGGAGTGGTTCGGGCCGATCTCGTTCGCCATCGCGACCGACTCCACCGCGCACAGCCTGGAGATCCTGCGGTCCACGGTCGGCGAGAAGGGCGCGCTCACGGCGGCGGTCTACTCCACCGACGAGGCGGTCCTCGACGCGGTCGAGGCGGCGGCGATCGAGGTCGGGGTCCACCTGTCCTGCAACCTGACCGGCGGGGTCTTCGTGAACCAGTCGGCGGCCTTCTCCGACTTCCACGGCAGCGGTGCCAACGCCGCCGCCAACTCCGCGCTCACCGACGGCGCCTACGTGGCCAACCGGTTCCGCATCGTGCAGTCGCGTCGGCACGTCTGAGTCGTCCTGGTCGGGTTTCCGGGGCAGCCCGCCCTCACTCCGGGCGGCCAGGTCTGATCCCTGCGCGGGGCGGGCCGCCCCGGAAGCCCTTCCGTGTCACCGCACGTCACGACTGCCGGCCCAGCGGGGCTTGACCTGGGGGTGTCGCCTCGGGGCGGGTCCCCGGTCGGTGGGTCAGGCGGGGCGGCGCATCTGGAGTTCGGTGAGCGCCGGGACGGTGGGGTGTGGGACGCGCACCCCGGTGTCGACGAAGCCCAGCCGCTGGTAGGCGCGGTAGGCGCGGTCGTTGCCGACCACCACCTCCAGCATCAGCTCGGGCCGGCCGCAGGCCCGGGACCAGGCGGCCACCGCCTCGACCAGGTCGCCGAGCAGGCCGGTGCCCCGCCAGGACGGGGTGACGTAGACGGCGTAGACGACGGTCAGCCCGGGCTCGTCCGGGGTCACCGTGCCCCCGGCGTGCCCGACCAGCCGGCCGCCCGGGTCCGCCACGAACTGCGCGGTCTCCGCGCCGGCCGACACGTACGCGACCCGGGCCGCGTAGTCGGCGTGCGGACGGGCCGCGGCGTCGGCGAGGGTCTCCAGGAAGGCCAGCGGCGCGTCGGCGAGCATCTCCAGCCGCAGCGCCCGCATCCGGGCCGCGTCCCGTGGCCGGACCCGCCGGACCCTCGCCCGCCGGACCTCCGTCGGACTCCGCCCCGGCCCGCCCGGCGTGCTCGTCATGCCGCATGCCTACCACAACGACGGATACCGATGTTGCTCGATCGAAATATGCCCGATTTGTGGTCGTGCGCCGCCGTCACGCCTCGTGTAGCGTGCGATTTCGGTCACCGATTCAGCGGCCCTCCGACCGCCGAACCGGGTGGTCCTCCGGTGCCGGTCCGCCGGCCTCCGGGGTCGTGGAACGCCGCGCAGAGTGAGGAAGTGCACCGTGGCACAGGGCACCGTGAAGTGGTTCAACGCCGAGAAGGGCTACGGCTTCATCGCCGTCGACGGCGGGCAAGACGTCTTCGTCCACTTCTCCGCGATCGAGATGGACGGCTACAAGGCGCTGGACGACGGCCAGCGGGTGGAGTTCGAGATCGCCCAGGGCCAGAAGGGGCCCCAGGCCGAGCGCGTGCGCGTCATCGCCTGACCGACCGGCCGTCCCCGGGGCGGGCGGATCGGGGCGCGCCGGGGCGGGCTGCGCTCCGGACGTCCGGGCAGGAAGGATCGTGAACCGTTCCAGCCGTCGCTGAGGAGGGTTCATGTCCGACCAGCCGCCCCACGCCACGCCGCCCCCGGGAGACCCCGACCCCGCTCCGGGGCAGCCCGGCGATCCGACCGCGCCGCCACCGGGCCCGACCGCGCCCGCGCCCGCCGGGGAGCCAGCCGTCGCGCCCCTGCCGGCCGGGCAGCCGGCGACCGCGCCCTCCTGGGACCCCACGGGCACGCAGTCGCCGCAGGGCTGGGTGTTGCCGCCCACGGGCGGGTTTCCGGCCGGCTCCGGCCCGTACGGCGGGCAGCCGTGGTATCCGGGCGCACCGGTCGCGTACCCCGGCCAGCCGGGCCACGGGTGGTACCCGCCGGGCATCGACCCGGCCGACCCGCTGGTCACCCCGCCCGGCGGCGGCGTGAGCGGCTGGTTCGACCGGTGTGTCGGCGCGGTACGCCGGGGCTGGCGGCAGCTGCTGCCCATCCTGCTGCTTACCCAGGTCCTGCCCGCCGTGGTGGTGTCGCTGCTCGCCCTGGCGGTCGACCCGACGGCCAAGTGGGACGAGTCGACGGCCGACGACCCCGCCGCGCTGCCCGACACCTTCCTCGCCGACCTGGGCACCATGCTGGCCGTGCTGATCGGGGGCAGCCTGGTCTTCGGCCTGGTGCAGAGCCTCGGCTGGGCCGCCGGCACCTGGGTGGTCGCCCGGCAGGCGGCGGGCGAACCGGTGGGCGTCGGCGCCGCCCTGGGCTACGGCCTGCGCCGGGCGCTGGGCCTCTGGGGCTGGACCCTGGTGATGAGCCTGATCGTCGGGCTCGGGATCTGCTTCTGTGTCATCCCCGGCATCTACTTCGCCTTCGCGCTGAGCATGGCCGGCCCGGTCTACCTCTTCGAGCGGCAGCACCCGATCGGCCGCTCGTACCGGATGTTCCACGACCGGCTGGGCCTGCTGCTCGGCCGGGTGGCGCTGGTCGCCGCGGCGGTGATCGTCGGCGGCGGGGCGGCCGGCGTGGTGGAGGGTGTCGGATCGCTGCCGCTCGGCACCGCCCCGCTGGAGTCGCCGGGCACGGCGGTGGGCGTGATCGTGGTGACGCTGCTCGGCGGCGTGCTGGCGCTGCCGGCCCACCTCGCCCAACTGGTCGGACTGGTCGTCACGTACGCCGAGCAGCGCGCCCACGAGGGGCCGGTGGACAGCGCGCGGCTGGCCGGTGAACTCGGCTGACGGGGGCGGGCGTGCTTGCACTCGGCAGGGGAGAGTGCTAAACAAGTCATTGGCACTCGCATACCGTGAGTGCCAATGGTCGGGGCGGTAGGGCCACGGCCGCACGGGCGTCCACACGCCGGTGCGGCACATGGCCGGTCGTCGCGGGCTATCCGGCCCGGCCGAGGAGACGTCGTCGTCGCCAGGTGGCGACGTCCCAAGGTGCGTACACCAGGCGGCCCATCCGGGACACACACTCCGGGTGGCCCGTGAGTGTCCAGGAGGACAACGCCGTATGGCCAAGATGATCGCGTTCGACGAAGAGGCGCGCCGCGGCCTCGAGCGGGGCATGAACCAGCTCGCCGACGCCGTGAAGGTGACCCTCGGCCCCAAGGGCCGCAACGTCGTGCTCGAGAAGAAGTGGGGTGCCCCCACCATCACCAACGATGGTGTGAGCATCGCCAAGGAGATCGAGCTCGAGGACCCCTACGAGAAGATCGGCGCCGAGCTGGTCAAGGAGGTCGCCAAGAAGACCGACGACGTCGCCGGTGACGGCACGACGACGGCGACCGTCCTGGCCCAGGCCCTCGTCCGCGAGGGTCTGCGCAACGTGGCCGCCGGTGCCAACCCGATGGCCCTGAAGCGGGGCATCGAGGCCGCCGTGGCCAGCGTCTCGGAGGAGCTGTCCAAGCTCGCCAAGGACGTCGAGACCAAGGAGCAGATCGCCTCCACCGCCTCCATCTCCGCCGGTGACAGCACCGTCGGCGAGATCATCGCCGAGGCGATGGACAAGGTCGGCAAGGAAGGCGTCATCACCGTCGAGGAGAGCAACACCTTCGGGCTGGAGCTGGAGCTCACCGAGGGTATGCGCTTCGACAAGGGCTACATCTCGGCCTACTTCATGACCGACCCGGAGCGCATGGAGGCCGTTTTCGACGACCCCTACCTCCTGATCGTCAACAGCAAGATCTCGTCGGTCAAGGACCTGCTCCCGATCCTGGAGAAGGTCATGCAGTCGGGCAAGCCGCTGCTGATCATCGCCGAGGACATCGAGGGCGAGGCCCTGGCCACCCTGGTCGTCAACAAGGTCCGGGGCACCTTCAAGTCGGTCGCCGTCAAGGCGCCGGGCTTCGGTGACCGCCGCAAGGCCATGCTGGCCGACATCGCCATCCTCACCGGTGGCCAGGTCATCAGCGAGGAGGTCGGCCTCAAGCTGGACGCCGTCGGCCTCGACATGCTGGGCCGCGCCCGCAAGGTCGTGGTGACCAAGGACGAGACCACCATCGTCGACGGTGCCGGCGACGCCGAGCAGATCCAGGGCCGGGTCAACCAGATCCGGGCCGAGATCGACAAGAGCGACTCCGACTACGACCGGGAGAAGCTGCAGGAGCGGCTGGCCAAGCTGGCCGGCGGCGTTGCGGTGATCAAGGTCGGCGCGGCCACCGAGGTCGAGCTGAAGGAGCGCAAGCACCGCATCGAGGACGCCGTCCGCAACGCGAAGGCCGCCGTCGAGGAGGGCATCGTCCCGGGTGGTGGCGTCGCGCTGGTGCAGGCCGGCAAGACCGCCTTCGACAAGCTGGACCTGACCGGTGACGAGGCGACCGGCGCGCAGATCGTCAAGATCGCGCTGGACGCCCCGCTGCGGCAGATCGCCGTCAACGCGGGCCTCGAGGGTGGCGTGGTCGTCGAGCACGTCCGCAACCTCGAGCCGGGTCACGGCCTCAACGCCGCCAACGGCGAGTACGTCGACCTGCTGGCCGCTGGCATCATCGACCCGGCCAAGGTGACCCGCTCGGCGCTGCAGAACGCCTCGTCGATCGCGGCGCTCTTCCTCACCACCGAGGCCGTCGTGGCGGACAAGCCGGAGAAGACCCCGGCCGCCCCGGCTGGTCCGGGTGGCGGGGACATGGACTTCTGAGTCCAGTTCCACTACGCCGAAAGGGGCGGGCCGCGTCAGCGGTCCGCCCCTTTCCGCGTCAGGTCGGCAGTGGCCGTTGGTTGCGTCTCTTCTGCGTCCGGCCGTACGGCTGCGGGATCTGGACCGGCTCGTCGACCAGCGCCACCGGCTCGTCGCTCGGCTCGTCGGCGCCGGTCATCTCCGCCTGCTGCTCGGCGTCGCCGTAGTCGAGCCGGTCGAACGGCAACGGGCCGGGGCGTTCGTCGTCCGTGGTCATGGCTGCCTCCTCTACCGAAACGGTAGGGGGCGTCGATCACTGTTGCGGGCAAATGGCGCTATCGGCGTCTATATCCCGTTCGCCCCTTCTGCCGGGCTTCGCGCGCCCGGCGGCACCCAGGCTCCGCGCGCCCGGCGGCACCCAGGCTCCGCGCGCCCGGCGGCACCCAGGCTCCGCGCGGCCGGCGGCACTCAGGCTCCGAGCGTCCGGCGGTACAGGAAGAAGACCCGCTCGATCCGGGCGCCCGCGCTGCCCGAGTAGAACGGCACCGGCCCGACCCAGCCGATCTGCGCCGCCGTCACCCCCGCCGCCCGCTGGTCGCGCAGGCAGCGGCGCAGCAGCACCCCACCGATCCCCGAACCCTCCGCCGCCGGGACGGTGCCCATCGGGCCGAACCAGCTCGGCCGGGACGACCCGTACGCGGCGAAGCCGAGCACGTCGCCGTCGCGTTCGGCCAGGTGGCAGCCGGCTCCCTCCCGGCCCACCGAGCCGGCCAGCTCCGCGTCCCAGGCGCCGCCGAAGGTGGCGCGGGCGAACTCCGTCAGCGCCGGCAGGTCGGTCGGCTCCGCCCGCCGCACGGTCACGCCCCGCGCCGCCAGCCGCTCCTCCGCCGGCGCCGTCGTGCGCAGGGCCGGACTCCCGTCGTACGACAGGTCGGCGGTCATGTTCCAGGCCGTACGGTCCCGCGTGTAACCGAGCGCCGTCGCCGCGCAGACGGCCGGGGTGTAGCGCACGTCGATGCCGGGCCAGGCGTAGTACGGCGGGTTGCCGGCGAGCAGCACCTCCACCGCGCCGAGCCCGGCGAACCACGCCTCGGCGACCGCCAGCAGCGCCCGCCCGACACCCTGCCGCCGCTGCTCCGGCGCCACCGCGACCAGGTCGACGTGACCACGGACGTCGTCGCCGGCGGCGAGGGAGCCGACGAGCACGCCCAGGAGGCGCCCCTCCCGGTACGCGCCCCACGCGAGGACCGGACGGTGGGTGGCGGCCCGCGCCCAGAGCGCGTCCACGATGGCCGGCGCCTCGGCCGCGTCCTCCGGCAGGTCCAGCGCCCGCCCGCAGAGCTCCACCACGGCGGGCCGCTGGTCGGGCCCCAGCTCGACGATCTCCAGGTCCATGGACGCCGACCCTAGATCACCGGAGCCGTTCTGTTAAGAAGGGGTCCTGTTGGCGTAGCCCGGCCGGCGGACCGTCGTGGCGTGGCCGCGACCGGCCCGGTCGCGTCAGCCGGTTGGCTCGGGCTCCGGTTCCGGGCCGGGCTCGGGGAGGGTCGGCGCGTCGGTGGGGTAGAGGCCGGCGACGAACCCGTACACCTGATCGCCGGAGCGGGGGATCTGGGCGAAGCGGCGGGCCAGCGCCTGCACCTCGGCCCAGAACGCGCGTACCTCCTCCACCGGGACGCGGGCGTGGACGAGGGTGCAGCGCAGGTCGTCGGCGGCGTGGGCCGCGGCGGACTCGGCCACCGCCTCCGCGAGCCCGTTGACGGCGGTCGCGACCCGTTTGTCCTCGGGGCGGGTGAGCGCGCCGATGTAGAACGTGCGGGCGACCCGGCCGTAGTACCGCTCGTCGATCGCCCGCACCCGCCGGGTCCGCACCACCCGAAGCAGGCCGGCGTCGACGAGCGCGTTCACGTGGTAGGCGACGCTGCTCTTGGGCCGATCGACCGCCCGGGCCAGCTCGGTCACCGTGGCGGCCCGCTCCAGGAGCAGCTCCAGGAGGGTGGCGCGCAGGGGATCGGCCAGCGCGCGGAGCTGCGCGGGCGCGGTGACCACGAGCATCTCGTCGAGGTCGTAGTCCGGGATCCGCTCATTGCTCGACATTTCTCGACCGTTCTAGAATCATGGATCATTCGATCGTTGTCGTCTGTTGACAGGAGTGTAGAGATGGCCGACGTCGTCCTGTTCCACCACCTGCGGGGGGTCACCGACGGGCTGCGCGAGTTCGCCGAACAGCTGCGGGCCGGTGGGCACAGCGTGCACACGCCGGACCTGTTCGACGGCGAGCGACCGGCGACCCTCGACGAGGGCTTCGCGCTGACGAAGCGCATCGGCGGCGAGGTGCTCCGCGAGCGCGCCGACCGGGCCGTGGCCGACCTGCCCGCCGGCCTGGTCTACGGCGGCTTCTCCTGGGGCGCCGCCACCGCCCAGCGGCTCGCCCAGACCCGGCCCGGCACCCGGGGCGCGCTGCTCTACGAATCCTGCCTGCCCGTCACCGGCGAATGGGCCGTCGGTCCCTGGCCCGCGGGGGTCCCGGTGCAGATCCACGGCATGGACGCCGACCCGTTCTTCGCCCTGGAGGGCGACATCGACGCCGCCCGCGAGCTGGTCGGCATCGTCGGCTCCGACCTCGCCGAGCTGTTCGTCTACCCGGGCGAGGAGCACCTGTTCACCGACAGCACGCTGCCGTCGTACGACCCGGACGCGACGGCCCTGGTGGTGCGGCGGTCGCGGGAGTTCCTCGACCGGCTGAGCTGACCCGGCGGTCCGCCCCGGCTCTCACCCCCGCGCCGCCCGGACGGCGGCGTACGCGTCGACCAGGCCGGCGCCGGTGATGTTCGCGTCGCCGCCGCAGGTCTCCGTCCGGGAGGCGTACGTCGCCTCGGCCCGGGTCGCGGTGTCGCGCAGGATCTGCCGGGTCCGGGGCAGGTCACCCACCAGTGCCGGGTTGGCCGACCACATCAGCGCCACCACGCCGGCCACCTGCGGGGTCGCCATCGAGGTGCCGCTGAGCGAGTCGTACCCGCCACCGGGCATGGCCGACAGCACCTCGTCGCCCGGCGCGACCAGGTCCGGCTTGGCGGCCCCCGGCACCGGTCCCCGAGACGAGAAGCTGGTCACCCGGCGCTGCCGGTCCACCGCGCCCACGGTCAGCACGTCCTCGTACGGCGCCGGCGGGTCGTGGATCGAGCCGCAGTACGGGCCGGTGTTGCCGGCGGCGGCGACCACCATGATGCCCGCGGCGTCCAGGGCGGCGGTGGCCGGCCGGAGCACCCGCGGGTCGCAGCCCTCGATCGCCGGGCAGCCCCACGAGTTGGTGAGGATCTCCGGGGCGCGCGCCGGCCGCCCGTCGGTGAACGGGTTCCCGCCGGGCGGGAAGGGCGCCAGCATGAACTGGAGGCAGTCCAGGTAGTACCCGGGGTTGCCGAGGTTGCGGTCCAGGTTGACGCAGCCCACCCACTGCGCGCCCGGGGCCACCCCGATCCCCCCTCGACCCACCGCGCTGCCCACCGTGTGGGTGCCGTGCCCGCCCTGGTCGGTCGGCGACCGGGTGCCGTCCCACGGGTCGTACCAGGAGTCGTCGCCGCCCCGGAAGCCGGCGGCAAGCGCCGGGTGCCCCCCGTCCACGCCGGAGTCCGAGCTGCCCACGACGATGCCGGAACCGTCCACGCCGAGCTGCGACCAGACCCGGTCCGCGCCGATCATCCGGACGTTCCACTCCGGACCGGCCGGCGCGGGCGCGGCGCCGCGACTGCGGCCGGCCGGTGCGGGCAGCGGCCGCACCCGCTGGCTGACCAGCACGCGGGCCACCTCCGGCCGGCGCGACAACCAGGCCCGCACCGCCGGCCCGCCGTCCACCTCGACCGCGTTGACCAGGTAGTAGGGGGTGTGGTCCAGCCGCAACCGGCGAAGGTCCCGGCGCAGGTCGGCCTGGGTCCGCTCGGCGGTGTCGACCAGCCGCCGGTAGACCTCGCCGGCCCGGGCGTCCCGGCCGGCCCGGCCGGCCGCCGCGGGCACACCGCTCAGGTCGGCCTGCTCGCGCAGCACCACGAACAACCGCTCGCCGTGCAGGCCGGGCTGGCCCGCGCCGACGGCCACCGCGCCGACCGCGACCAGCAGGGCGGCGGCGGTCACCCCGGCCACCCGCCGGCTCGGCCGCCGGCCCCCGGGCCGGGCCAGCAGCACGCCGTACGCCACGGCGAGCACCGCCGCGACGGCGAGCCCGGCGCCGGCGGCGGCCGCCACCCAGAACGGCACGTCGCGGGTGTTGGCCAGGACGAGGGTGATCTCCTCGGGGTCGGTGAGGGCCAGCGGGCCGAACACGGCGAGCCCGACCAGCCAGCGGGTGGCGGCGCGGGCGCCGGCCGTGCCCGCCGGTCCGACGGCGCCCGACGGGCCCGCGTGGGCGGCGTCCGACGGGCCGGCCGGCCTCCCTCCGGCGGCGCCCGGCCGGTCGGCGGGGGCGGTGCGCGACGGGTCGAGCGCGAAGGGGCCGGCGTCCGGCGGGCCGGTCGGGGTGGCGCCGGCCGCCCGGCGGGCCGCCGCGTGCAGGGCCGCCAGCGCGAAGCCGGCCGGCGGCAGGGTCAGCAGCAGGGGGAGTTGGGCGCCGGACTGCCCGACCCCGGCGGCGAGCAGCAGCAGCGCGACCCCGGCGACGAGCCCGCCGACCAGCACCAGCCGCGCCGGCCGGGGTGGCTCGCCGACGGTGAAGCGCGACCAGAAGGCGTCGTCCAGCAGCGCCCCGGCCAGCGACCCCAGGGCGGCGGCGGCCAGCCCGGCGAGCACCGTCTCCAGCAGCCCGCCCAGGGCCCCCAGCCAGACCCAGGGCAGCAGCAGCGCCAGCCCGCCGGCCACCCCGAGCAGGGTGGCGGCCGGGGCCGACGCCCGGGGCGCCGCGGTGGCCGCGCGGCGGGCGAGCACCCGCAGGACGAGGGCGGCCAGGGCCGCGACGGCGGCCAGCGCGGCGAGGTACGCCTCGTGGTGCACGGGCGGGATCGCCCGAAGCAGGCCCAGCGCGCCGAGCACGAGCGCCGCCGCCAGCCAGGCCCGGCCGGTGGCGCGGACCGCCACCGAGCGGGGCAGCAGGGCCAGCGCCAGCGCGGGCGCGCCGACCAGCAGCGCCGTGAACAGCACCGTCGCCGGCCACAGCCACCCCACGCGGTCCAGCCCGGAGGCCAGCACGACCTGGTCGGCCAGCCACCCGCCGAGCTGGCCGACCACGACGAACCCGGCCGTCCAGCAGCCGGCCACCGCCGCCGCCACCACCGGCCAGGGGCTGGACGGGGCCGGTGCGGCCGGCGGGAGCGGGGCGGGCCGACCAGCGGGGAACGGGGGGCCGATCTCCATGCCCCAGACAGTACGGCGCGGACGGCGTGTGCCGCCCCATGGCCACGACGGTTACCGTGGACGGGTGCGCGACCCCAACGTGTCCCGAACCGCGGCCAGCCAGCTCTCCCCGGAGCGCCGGGCCGCCGACCTGCGCCGCCTGCGGGCCGAACGCTTCGACGTGCTGGTCATCGGCGGCGGGGTGACCGGGGCGGGCGCCGCCCTGGACGCGGCCTCGCGGGGGTTGAAGGTGGCCCTGGTGGAGGCGCGCGACTACGCCGCCGGCACCTCCAGCCGCTCCAGCAAGCTCATCCACGGCGGCCTGCGCTACCTGGAGCAGCTGGAGTTCCACCTGGTGCACGAGGCGCTCACCGAGCGCGGGCTGCTCGCCACCCGGCTCGCCCCGCACCTGGTGCGGCCGGTGCCCATCCTCGTCCCGCTGCCCGCCGGGCGGGGCGCGCGTGACCTGCCCGCCCGGCTGTTCCGCCGCTCCTACTACGGCGCGGGCGTGGCGGCGTACGACGCCTTCGCCGGGATCTTCGGCGGCGGGCGGGGCATGCCGCTGCACCGCCACCTGACCCGCGAGGGGGCCCGCCGGGTCTTCCCCAGCCTGCGGGCCGACGCGCTGGCCGGCGCGATCCGCTACTACGACGGGCAGGTCGACGACGCCCGGCTGGTGGTGACCCTGGCCCGCACCGCGGCCAGCCTCGGCGCGACCGTGGTGACCAGCGCCCGGGCGGTCGGGCTGCTCCGGCAGGCCCGCGAGGTCACCGGCGTCCGGGTCCGCGACCTGGAGGCGCCCGCCGGCTCCCCGGACGCCGAGTTCGAGGTGCACGCCCGCACGGTCATCGCCGCCACCGGCGTGTGGAGCGACGACATGTCGCGGATGCTGAACGACGTCGGGCTGCGCCCCGGCATCCGGGTCCGGGCCTCCAAGGGGGTCCACCTGGTGGTACCCCGCTCGGCGATCACCGGCGAGGCCGGGCTGATCCTGCGTACGGCGACCAGCGTGCTCTTCGTCATCCCCTGGGGCGGGCACTGGATCATCGGCACCACCGACACCGACTGGCGGCTGGACCGGTCCCACCCGGCCGCCTCCGCACGGGACATCGAATACCTGCTGGAACAGGTCAACACGGTGCTGGACCGGCCGCTCACCACGGCCGACATCGAGGGCGTCTACGCGGGGCTGCGGCCGCTGCTGGCCGGCGAGGCCGACTCCACCTCGAAGCTCTCCCGCGAGCACGCGGTCTTCGAGCCGATGCTCGGGCTGCTGCTGGTGGCCGGCGGCAAGTACACGACGTACCGGGTGATGGCCTCCGACGTGGTCGACCGGGCCGCCCGCCGGCTCGGCGCCGTACGCCCCTCGCGGACCGCCGACCTGCCGCTGCTCGGCGCCGACGGCTATCCGGCGATGTGGCGGGACCGGGCGGACCTGGCCCGCCGGCACGGGGTGCCGGTCGGGGTGGTCGAGCACCTGCTGGAGCGCTACGGCACCCTCGCCCTCGACCTGCTCGCGTTGATCGACGCCGACCCGCTGCTCGCCTCCCCGCTGGCCGGCGCCCCGGAGTACCTGGCCGCCGAGGTGACGTACGCGGCCCGCGCCGAGGGGGCGCTGCACCTGGAGGACGTGCTCACCCGGCGGACCCGGATCTCCTTCGAGACCGCCCACCGGGGCCTGGAGTCGGTCGGGCACGCCGCCGAGCTGATGGGCGCGGTGCTCGGCTGGGACGAGGCCACCCGGGCCCGCGAGGTGGAGCACTACCGGGCGCGGGTGGAGGCGGAGCGCCAGTCCCAGCTGATGCCCGACGACGCCACCGCGGACGCCGCCCGACTCGGCGCGCCGGACGTCCGGGGTTTCGCGGCGGACCGCGGCTCGGACGACGACCCCGTCGAACTGCCGTCCTCGTCCCGCTGACCGATCCCCTCCCCGACCCCTACCTTCGACGCCCGGCCGCTCAGCCGGTTACGGCGCTACCTACGGTGGGGTAGGTTCCGGCGCGTGGCACCCGCTCTCTGGTCACGTCTGGCTCCGTTGTCCGTCGCCGCCCTGCTGACCGCCGCCCTCGCCGGCTGTTCCCTGCCCGGGATCGCCGCCGACGACCCCGAGTCGCGACCGGCCGGGACCGGACTGCCGCAGCCGGGTCAGATCGGCGCGGCGACCGCCGAGAAGGGCAAGGTCAGCCTGCTCCAGAAGGTCGGCACGGACGGCCCGCTGCGCACGCTGAACGTGGAGGCGGACGGCCGGTGGGAGTGCGTCGACTGCGCCGGCGACGGGGTCACGTCGACCGGCACGCTCGACCCGGAGCAGGTCACCCGGCTGCAAGGGCTGCTGGCGGACCCGGGGCTGGCGAAGGAGACCGACCAGGCGCGGGCCTACCAGGTCACCTGCATCGGCTCGCTGACCTCCAGCCTGCTCACCTCCGCCGGCCTGATCACGTCCCAGGACTGCCCCGGTGAGGAGCGCCCGCCGATCGCCGAGGAGATCCTGCTGCTCCTCACCCAGGCCACCCCGGCCGAGATCACCGACTGACCGCCGCCGCGCGTGCGGCGCGCCGCGACGTCGCCGCGCCCGCGGCGAGGAGCGCCACCCCGTGCCGCGGGGGCGACCCGGAACCGGGGCCGCTCAGAGGACCTTGCCGGGGTTGAGCAGGCCCGCCGGGTCCAGCGCGGCCTTGACCGCCTGGTGCACCCTGACGCCCACCGGGCCGATCTCGCGGGCCAGCCAGTCCCGCTTGAGCAGGCCCACGCCGTGCTCGCCGGTGCAGGTGCCACCCAGGTCCAGGCCGAGCCGCATGATCTCGTCGAAGGCGCGCCGGCCGCGTGCCAGGCTCGCCGGGTCGGCCCGGTCCACCACGATGTTCGGGTGCATGTTGCCGTCGCCGGCGTGGCCGACGACGCCGATGGGCACGTCGCACTCGGCGGCGATCCGGGCCACCCCGTCGAGCAGCGCCGCCAGCGCGCCCCGGGGCACGGCCACGTCGTCGATGACCAGGCCGCCGTTGCCGCCCGGGTGGGCGTCCGCGGCGAACTTCTCCATCGCCGGGTGCGCGAGCCGGCGGGCCTGCAACAGGGCGGCCGCCTCCACGGCGTCGGTGGCCGCGTAGACCTCGTCGGCCCCGGCCGCCTCGCAGACCGCGGCCAGCCCGGCCAGGTCGTCGGCCGCGCGGGAGCCCGTGTCGGCGGCGGCCAGCAGCAGCGCCCGCGCGTCCGTCCGCAGGCCCATCGGCCGGTACGCCTCGATCGCCCGCAGGTGGGTCTGGTCCAGCAGTTCCAGCAGGCTGGGGGAGAACCCCCGGGCGGCGATCTCGGCGACGGCCACGCCGGCGGCCGCGGTGGACGGGAAGACCGCCACCATGGTCAGCGACTCCGCCGGGGCGGGCCGCAGCGCGACGGTCACCTCGGTGATCACGCCGAGGGTGCCCTCCGAGCCGACGAAGAGCCGGGTGAGGTCGTAGCCCGCGACCCCCTTGGCCGTACGCCGGCCGGTGCGCAGCACCTCGCCGGAGGCGAGCACCACCTCCAGGCCGAGCACGTACTCGGTGGTGACCCCGTACTTGACGCAGCACATGCCGCCGGCGTTGGTGGCGACGTTGCCGCCGATGGTGGAGGACTCCCACGAACCGGGGTCGGGCGGATACCAGAGCCCCTGTTTCGCCACCGCGGCGGCGAGCGTCGCGTTGACCACGCCGGGCTGCACCACGGCGATCCGGCTCACCGGGTCGATCTCCAGGATGGCGTCCATCGCCATGGTGCTCAGCACGACCGCGCCCGCGACGGCGTTGGCCGCCCCGGCCAGCCCGGTCCGGGCCCCCTGCGGCACCACCGGCACGCCGTGCCGGGCGGCCGCCCGCAGCACGGCGGACACCTGCCCGGTGTCGCGGGGGCGGACCACCACCAGGGGCGTGCCGGCCGCGCAGAGGTCCGCCTCGTCCCGCTCGTGCATCCGCAGCAGGTCGGGGTCGGTCAGTACGGCGTCGTCGCCGAGCGCCGCCCGCAGGTCGTCGAGGAGAGGGGATCCGGGCATGCCGCCGAGGCTACGGTCGGCCGCGCGCGACCGGCAACCGGCCCACCGGCCGGGTAACTTGGCCCGCATGCTCTACCTGGACCGGCCCGCCTGGCCGTGGCGGGGGCGGCTCTGGTCCCACCTGATCAGCGACGTCTCCCACGCCGAGCTGCACGCCTTCGCCGAGGCCCTGGGCGTGCCCCGCCGCGGCTTCGACCGGGACCACTACGACATCCCCGCAGACCGGTTCGCCATGGCGGTCTGGCTGGGCGCCCGGGTGGTGCCGAGCCGGGAACTGGTGCGCCTGCTCCGGCAGGCCGGCCTGCGCCGACCCAAGCACCTGACCCGCCCTGCGCCACCCGCCACGCCGCAGACCACCGCGAGGGGAGGGCGGGAAGCGCAAGCCCGCCGGAGGGC
>NZ_JBPQTP010000134.1:0-17140 GCF_051386395.1 Micromonospora sp. URMC 106 | reverse complement strand
GGCCCGACGGGCGCGGGCCCGACCGGCGCCGGCCGCCGCGTCTGGTCGAGCCCGCCGGCCGGTCGGCCGGCGGCCGGCGGGGGCCAGGACCCGCGGCCGCGGGGCGTCGATGGCTGACCGGCGGGCGCAGCTGGTCACCCGGGTCCGGGGCATGCTCGGCGAGGCCCTCGGCGCGACCCGGACCCGGCTGTCGACGGCGCAGGCCGAGCTGACCACGGCCCGGGAGCGGCTGGCGAAGGTGCGGCGGGCCGCGGCGGTCGTGCCGGAGCGGGTGGGCGCGCAACGGGACCGCCGGTTGGCCGAGATCGACGAGCGGCACGCGGCGCGGATCGCCGAGCTGGCCCGCCGCGCCGCGGACGCCGCGCTGCGGGAGGCCCCCGGCGCCGCGTCCGCCGACTGGGCGCGGTGGCGCCCGACCCCGGCGCGGCGGGCGGAGCCGCCGGGCCCGCTGCGGATCGGCACGGTACGCATCCCGGGCGCGGAACCGGTGCCGGCGCTGGTGCCGCTGCTCGACGCCGGCCACGTGGAGCTGACCGGCGACGACCGGGAGGGCTGCGAGGCGGTGGTGTCGGCGCTGCTGCTGCGCGCCGTCGGCCGCGCCGACCCGGGCACCGTCCGGCTGGTCGGCTACGACCCCGACCACCTGGGCGGCGGCCTGGCCGGCTTCGCCCCGCTCGGCACCGCGGGACTGCTCACCTTCGTCGGCCCCGGAGGGTTGGCCCGGCTGCTGGATGACCTGGTGGAGCAGATCCGCCGGATCAACGAGACGGTGCTGGCCGGGGAGCACAGCTCGCTGCGCGAGCTGGCCGCCGCCACCGGCCGCCGCCCGGAGCCGTGGCGGGTGGCGGTGCTGCTGGGCGGGGACGAGCTGTCCCGGCACGAGCGCGGCCAGCTCGACCGGGTCGTCCGCACCGGGGCCGCCTGCGGCGTGCACCTGCTGGTCCGGGGCGTGTCGTTGCCCGACGACCGGACGGTGACCCGGGTGACGGTCGACCGGGACGGCGCGCGCATCGGCGGGCTGCGGGTCCGGCTCGACCCGCCGCCGCCCGCGCCCCTGGTCACCGAGACCTGCCGGGAGGTGGCGGCGCGGGTGAACGCCGGCCCCGCCCCGACCCCGTTCACCGACCTGCTGCCACCGCCGGAGCAGATGTGGCGGGAGGATTCCGCGACCGGGCTGACCGCCCCCATCGGCGAGGGGCCGCACGGCCGGCCGGTGCTGCTCACCCTCGGCGACTACCCGCCGCACGCGCTGATCGGCGGCCCGTCCGGCACCGGGAAGACGAACCTGATCTTCGCCTGGATCGGCGCGCTGGCCGCCCGCTACTCCCCCGCCGAACTGGAGTTCTACCTGCTGGACTTCAAGGAGGGGGTCTCCTTCGCCCGGTTCGCCCAGGGCCGGCGCGACCCGAGCTGGCTGCCACACATGCGGCTGGTGGGGATCAACGTCAACACCGACCGGGAGTTCGGCCTGGCGCTGCTGCGTTTCCTCGCCGAGGAGCTGCGCCGGCGGGCCGACGCCGCGAAGAAGCACGAGGTCACGAAGCTCGCCGAGCTGCGCGCGGTCGACCCCACGGGGCACTGGCCGCGGATCGTGGCGGTGGTCGACGAGTTCCAGATGCTGCTGGCCGGGCGGGACGTGGTCGCGCGGGAGGCCGCCGACCTGCTGGAGGACCTGGCCCGGCGCGGCCGGTCCCAGGGCATCCACCTGGTGCTCGCCTCGCAGGACGTGCGCGGCATCGAGGCGCTGTGGGGACGGCCTGCCCTGGTCGCCCAGTTCACGCTGCGCATCGCGTTGCCCAAGGCGCTGCGGATCCTCGCCGAACGCAACGACGCCGCCCAGTCGCTGCCCCGCCACCACGCGGTCGTCAACGCCGAGTCGGGCATGGCCGAGGGCAACCAGATCGCCCGGATCCCGTCGGCCAGCGACTGGGAGACGTGGAGCGAGCTGCAGCACCGGCTGTGGCGGATGCGCCCGCAGGACGCCGCCCCGGCCCGGCTCTTCGACGGCGACGCGATCCCCCGCCTCGCCGACGCGCCGGACTTCCGCGCGCTCACCGCCCCGCAGGCCGGTCACCCGCGGACGCCGGTCGCGCTGCTCGGCGAGATCATCGACGTGCAGGCCCGCTCGGCGGCGCTGCGGCTGCCCCGGGCCCCCGGGCGCAACCTGGCGGTGCTCGGCACCCGGGTGGACGAGGCGTGCGCCGTGCTCGACGCGGCGGCCCGCTCGCTGGCCCGGCAACACCGCCCCGGCACGGCCCGGTTCTCCATCGCGTGCCTCGACCCGGACGCCGACCCGGCCGCCCGGGCCCTCTACGAGGACCTCGCCGACGACGCCGCCTGGTACGACGAGGAGACCGTCGGCGAGCTGATGGCCGAGACCGCCGAAGGGCTCGGCGCGTCGGGCGTCCCGCACTACCTGCTGCTGTTCGCCGTGGACGCGGCGGCCGGGGCGCTCGGGGCGCGGGTGGGTCGGCGTACCGGGCTGGAGGAGCTGCGCCGGATCCTGCACGACGGGCCGGAACGGCGTACCCACGTGCTGGCCTGGTGGCGGGGCGTCGCCCGGATGCGGGCCGACCTGGGCGGGCCGGCGGCGCGGACGGACCAGATCGGCGCCTGGGTGGCGCTGGACGCCCACGGCGGCGAGCTCGGCTCGTCGCTCTATCCGGGCGCGGGCGGCCCGGACTGGTACCCCCGCCCGTGGCGCGGGCTGTTCTTCGACCGGGCGGTGCACCGCACCGGCCAGGTGATCATCCCCTACGGACCGTCGCGATGAACGAACCGGTGACCAGTGAGACGTACGCGGCACAGCTACGGCGGCTGGCCGAGCTGACCGCGCGGGTGCGCGCCCAGCGGGCCGAGGCGCACGCCTGGCACGCGCAGCAGTGCGCCGCCGCCGAACGGGCGGTCGCCGACGCGGAGGCGGAGGTCGCGCGCGCCGAGCGGGAGCTGGTGGACGCGCGGGAGCTGCAGGAGCGGGTGGACGCCGAGGCCGCCCACCTGTGGCAGCAGCTGCGCGGCCGGCTGGGCGGGGGCGGCCGCCGGGCGGGCGGGCCGCCGGCCCCGGTGCCCGGTGCCACGGCCGACCCGGTGACGCTGCTGGCCGGCGTGCGGGACCTGCTGGACCGTACCCGCCAGCCCGGTGACCTGCCGGGCTCGGTCAACCCGCTGCTGGCGCTGTGCGGGGTGGCCGGCGCCGTGCTCGCGTACGCCCTGGGTGGCGCGGCCCGGGCGGCGGGCGACCGGTACGGTGGCGAACTCGCGGTCGGGCTGCCCGTGCTGGCCCTGGTGGTGACCCTGCTCGGCCCGCTGGTCGGCCTGGTGCCGGCGAAGGTGCTGGCCGACCGCCGGCACGCCGTGCTGGGCCCCCGCCCGGTCGCCGTGGTCCTCGTCGCCGGGCTGCTCACCACGGTCCTGCTGCTGGCCCTCGCCCGCTGACCCCGCGCCGGCGTCGGCGCGGGATGGGCGCGGCGTCAGGCGGGGCGGGCCCGGCATCGGCGCGGCGTCTGCAGGAACACCGGCACCCGGGCGGCGGCAGGCGGGCCCGGCGTCGGCGCGGCGTCAGGCGGGGACGGCCACGGCCTCCCTGAGCAGGCGGCGGGCCAGCGTGATCCGGTCGGCGTCGTCGTCCAGGCCCGGGAGGTCGCCGACCCGGGTGGCCTCGGCGGTGAGCAGGGCGCGCACGGCCGGCGCGCACGACGCGGGCAGGGTGATGGTGCGGTCGAACAGGCGCAGCGCCACCCGGTCCCCCTGCGGGGCGAGCTGCCAGCGCAGGCCCGGGCGCGGGGCGAGCCGGGTGTCGGCGTCCAGCGCGTCCAGCGCGGCGGCCTGGGCCAGAGGGCGGATCGGCGCCGGTCGGGCGGCCGGCCAGGCGCGCTGGCGCAGCCGGGCGGCCACGGTCGCCGGGTCGGCCCGCAGCAGCCAGTCCCGCAGCGCCTCGACCGTCTCGGTCAGCTCCGGCTCGATCGCGTCCGGGTCGGCGACGTCGGTGCCGAACGGCAGCGTGGCGCGCAGCCGCTGGTCCTCGGCCGCTAGGGCGAGCAGCTCCTCGACCAGCGCGTACCGGGTCAGCGCCCGGACGCCGACGGTCAGGTGCAGTGAGCTGGACTCCTGCGCCTGCGCGCTGTGCAGCCAGCCGCGGGGCAGGTAGAGGGCGTCGCCGGGGGCGAGCACCACGTCGAGCGCGGGCGGCCCGTCGGCGGTGGCGGAGACCTCGTCGGCCCGGCCGCCCCAGGTCTGCTTCTCCAGCGGGTCCGGCAGCACGGGCGGGTGGATCCGCCAGTGCTTGCGGCCGTCGACCTGTAGGACGAAGACGTCGTGGGTGTCGTAGTGGGTGGCGAACCCCTGGCTGCCGGCGGGGGTGAGGTAGGCGTTGACCTGCAACGGCTGCCCGACCGCCGCGCCGAGGTCGCGGGCGAAGTCGATCAGGGCCGGCCAGGTGCGGTGCAGGCCCTGCAACACCAGGGTGGCCCCGTCGGCGTACAGCTCCAGCACCCGCTCGTCGAGGACCTGGTCGCCGATCTCGGCGCCGGCGCCCCCGCCGCCGGTGAAGCGCGCCGCGGGCACGAGCTGGCCGTCCTTGGCGATGCGCAGGAAGGGCGTACGCAGGCCGCGCCGGCTGAGCAGCTCGTCGGCGTCGGCGGGGCTGAGCAGGTCGGTGAACCCGGCGGGATTGGGCAGTTCGTCGGCGCGGGACAGCAGCGGCGTGCGTCCCCAGTGGGCGGCGGCGAACTTCGCCGGCTCGACCGACACGCAGCGCGTCAGCGCGGCCGTGGACGCGGACGGAGCCGCCGGGCGGCCGCGGCCGCCCGGCGGGTCGATGTGGGTCACGGCGATCCGTCAGGCGGCGCTGCCGTCGGCGCCGCCGTCCTGCTGGCCCGGGGTGGCGCCGCCGTCGGCCGGGCCCTCCGCGCCACCGTCGGCGCCGCCGTCCTGCTGGCCGGGGGTCGCGCCGCCGTCGGCCGGGCCCTCCGCGCCCCGGTCGGCGCCCCGGTCCGCGCCGCGCTCGGCACCGCGGTCGGCACCACCGTCGGCGCCGCCGTCCTGCTGGCCGGGGGTCGCGCCGCCGTCGGCCGGGCCCTCGGGGCCGCCACCGCCGGTGGTCTGCATGTCGTCGTCGTTGAGTGCCATCGGTGCTCCCTCGGATGTGCCGCCCCGCCGTGCGCCGGGGTCCGTCGTGCAGCGGGTGGTACCCCACACGCGATCTTCTCTAACCCCACCGTAGACGCCCGCTCCGGCTCATACCGGCGGTTCGCCGTGCCCGGTCGGGCAGGTCAGGCCGTACGGCAGGGGGCGCCGTTGAGCGTGAACGCCGACGGCGACGGGTTGGTGCCGCCGTGGGTGCCCTGGAACCCGAAGCTGACCGTGCCGCCGGCGGGGATGGCCGCGTTCCAGCTCGCGTTGCGGGCCTCGACCCGGTCGCCGTTCTGGGTGACCGTGGCGTTCCAGGCGTTGGTCACCCGCTGGCCGGCGGAGAGGCCGAAGGCGACGGTCCAGCCGGCGACCGGCGTCGCGCCGTCGTTGCGGACGCGCACCTCGGCGGTGAAGCCGTTGTTCCACGAGTTGGGCACGTAGGTGACGGTGCAGCCGCTGCCCGGCGCGGGCGTGGTCGGGGCGACGCCGCCGCCGAGCGCCTCGGCCACCGCCTGGTACGCCGGCTTGGGCGCGTAGTTGTCGTCCCAGATCAGCGCGGCGCCCTGGCCGGGGAAGACTGACGGGATCCAGGAGTACTTGTCGGTGA
Organism: Micromonospora sp. URMC 106; assembly: GCF_051386395.1. NCBI lineage: Bacteria > Bacillati > Actinomycetota > Actinomycetes > Micromonosporales > Micromonosporaceae > Micromonospora > Micromonospora sp. URMC 106. The sequence continues at coordinate 11,403 of NZ_JBPQTP010000134.1, read as the reverse complement.
TCCCCCAGGTGGTGACGCCGGCGCACCGGGTGACCGCGAGGCAGGCGTTGACGACCCGCTTGTAGTCGGCGGCCTGGGCCGCCAGGTTGGCCGCGGTGGCGGGGGTCGGCATCCGGATGTCCAGCTCGGTGATGCGCACGTCGACGCCGAGGTCGGCGAAGCGCTGCAGGTTGGCCTGCATGTCGCCGGGTACCTGCCCGACGATCAGGTGCGCCTGGAAGCCGACGCAGTCGATCGGCACCCCCCGGGCCTTGAAGTCGCGGACGAGGTTGAGGATCGCGGTGCTCTTCGCGTTCACCCCGTCGGTGCTGTAGTCGTTGATGCACAGCTTCGCGGCGGGGTCGGCGGCGCGGGCCGCGCGGAACGCCTCCTCGATCCAGCCGTCGCCGATGCGCTGCTGGAAGACGCTGTCGCGCCGGCCGCCGGACCCGCCGTCGGCGAACGCCTCGTTGACCACGTCCCAGGCGACCACCTTGCCCCGGTAGTGCCCGGCCACGCCGGCGATGTGGGCGCGCATCGCCGCCAGCAGGTCCGGCCCGGGCAGGTCGGCGGCCCAGCCCGGCAGCTGGGTGTGCCAGACGAGGGTGTGCCCGTACAGCTTCTTGCCGCCGGCGGCGGCGTAGGCGGCCACGGCGTCACCCTGGGCGAAGCTGAACTGGCCGCGGGTGGGCTCGGTGGCGTCCCACTTCATCGCGTTCTCGGCGACCACCAGGTTGAACTCGGCGTCGGCGACCTGCCGGTACGGGGCCTCGGCGAGCCGGTTGGGGTCGATGGCGACGCCGATGTCGCGGCCCTTGGCGTCGGCCAGGCTCTTCAGGGTGGTGGCCGCCTCGGCGGCGTCGGGCCGGCTGATGCCGTGGCCGACGGCGAGGACGGTGCCGGCGACCAGGACGGCGGCCAACAGCGCCGGTCGGATCCGACCGGCTCGGTGGTGGTGGTGGGTGCGCATGCGGTCCCTGTCCTTCGTCGGGCCGCCCGGAGGGGGCGGCGGTGGGCGACGTCGGTCGATGGGAGCGCTTCCACATGCTGGCATCCCTCCCACCGCCCGTCAACCGCCCGCGCCACGGCCCGACGGGAGCGGGGGCGGCGGAGCGGCGCCGGCGGTGGCAGGATGATCGGGTCGACGAGGAGGTGGCGATGACCGAGGGACCGGGGCCGCTGGAGCCGGTGACCGAGCAGTGGCAGCGCGCCCTGGCGATCGTGGCGCACCCCGACGACCTGGAGTTCGGCGCCGCCGCCGCCATCGCGCGCTGGACGGCGCAGGGCAAGCAGGTCGCCTACTGCCTGGTCACCAGCGGCGAGGCGGGCATCGACGGGATGCCGCCGGCGCAGGCGCGCCAGGTGCGGGAGCGGGAACAGCGGGAGTCCGCCGCGCTGGTCGGGGTGGACACGGTGGAGTTCCTCGGCCTGCCCGACGGCGTCCTGGAGTACGGCGTGCCGCTGCGCCGGGAACTGGCCGCGGTGGTCCGCCGGCACCGCCCCGAGATCGTCATCACCACCAACTTCCGCGACACCTGGGACGGGGCGTACGCGCTGAACCAGGCCGACCACATCGCCACCGGCCGGGCGGTGCTGGACGCGGTCCGCGACGCCGGCAACCGCTGGATCTTCCCCGAGCAGCTCACCGGCGGCGTCGAGCCGTGGAACGGCGTGCGCCAGGTCTGGGCCGCCGCCTCCCCGCTCGCCGCGCACGGGGTGGACGTCACCGACACCTTCGCGCGCGGAGTGGCCTCGCTGAAGGCGCACGAGGCGTACCTGACCGGGCTGGGCGACGGCAGCTTCGACGCCGAGGAGTTCCTCGAAGGACTGGGCCGGCCCGCCGGCGCCCGGCTCGGCGTCCGCTACGGCGCCGCGTTCGAGGTCTTCCGCTTCGACCTCTGGTAGGGCGGACCGCGATGATCATGCTCGGCACCTCGGGCTGGCAGTACCGCGACTGGCGGGGCCGCTTCTATCCCGCCGGGCTGCCGCAGCGCCGCTGGCTGGAGCACTTCGCCGACCGGTTCGCCACGGTCGAGGTGAACAACGCCTTCTACCGCCTGCCCGAACGGGACACCTTCGCCGCCTGGCGGGCGCGTACGCCGGACGACTTCTGCGTGGCGGTGAAGATGAGCCGCTACCTCACCCACGTCAGGCGGCTGCGCGACCCGGCCGAGCCGGTGGCCCGGTTCCTGGGTCGGGCCACCGCGCGCGGCGACCGGCTCGGCCCCGTGCTGTTGCAGCTGCCGCCCAACCTGCCCGCCGACCCGGCGGCGCTGGACGCCACGCTGCGGCTCTTCCCCGCCGACGTGCGGGTCGCGGTGGAGCCGCGCCACCCGTCGTGGTGGACCGACGCCACCCGGGCCGTGCTGGAGCGGCGGCGGGCGGCGCTGGTCTGGGCCGACCGGCTCGGCCGGCCCGTCGCGCCCCGCTGGCGCACCACCGACTTCGGCTACCTGCGACTGCACGAGGGGCGGGCCCGCCCGTGGCCCCGGTACGGCCGCGCCTCGCTGGCCTCCTGGGTGCGTCGGCTCGCCGACGGCTTCGGCGACGACGAGCCGGCGTACGTCTACTTCAACAACGACCCCGGCGGCGCCGCCATCGTGGACGCCACCGCCTTCGCGGCGCTCGCCCGGCGGGCCGGCCGGTCGGTCAGCCGGGTCCCCGCGGCGCCGGGCGGCGACCCCGCGCCGGCCGGTGCCGCGCCGCCGGCCGGCCCGGGGTAGGCCCGGCCCGACGACGTGCGGCCCGTCCCACCGGCCGGTGGAACGGGCCGTCGCGCGTGCCGCCGCGTCAGGGAATGATGTTCGCCAGGTCCCGGGGCATGGTGGCCTTCACGTCCTCCCACTCGCCCTGGGTCACGTGCCGGCGAAGCGTGTCCAGCACCACCTGCACCACGCGCTCCGGGCCCCCCTCCACGTCGTACGGGAAGCCCTGCCGGACCTCCAGCAGGAAGTCGTCCCGGTTGAGCTTGATCGGCACGTCCGACGGCTTCCAGCCGTCGAAGTAGATCCCCCGCACCAGCACCGGCAACTGCGCGGAGAACTCGACGCTCTCCTGCACCGGCATCCGGTCCCGCAACAGGTGCAGCACCGTGCGCAGCGCGCAGTAGGACTGGTTGCGTTGCTCCTTCGGCCAGCCGTATGCCTGCTCGATGTCCTTGAGGATCAGGTTCGTCTTGTCCATCGAGGACTCGAACGCCGAATGCAACTGCTCAGCCATCTGTCCACCCCCGTACGTCGGTCTCCCACCGTCGGTCGTCGTCACGTCGCGGCGGCCCCACCGGGCCGCGCGGCTGTCGGGTCGGGCTGACCCGGCTGGCGCGCGGCACCGACCGGGCATCGCCGGACGACCCGACGACGTGCAGCACGGCGCCGCGTCGTCGATCCGGTACCACCCGAACCGTCATCTCCAGCCACCTCCGTGGTGTCGGTTCCGCGGTCGCGGTCGACCGCACGCACCGTCCATGCTGCGCGGCGGCGGGGTGAGCGGGCCTCACCCGGACGGGATGAGAAACCCGCCGCGGCTCAGCCGGCGTCGAGCAGCCCGGCGAGGGTGGCGGCGTTGGTCTGGGCGTAGTCCCGGTAGCAGTTGTTCATCAGCACGTGGGTCCGCTCCGTGGCGTCGGCCAGCTCGCGCAGCTTCGGCGCCCAGTCGCGCAGCTCCCGGTCGGAGTAGCGGTAGCCGAACTTCTCGTGGATGTCCTTGCTGGTCCACTTGTCGCTGTGCCCGTGGAAGCGGACGACCGCAAGGTCCGCGGTGGCGGCCAGCACCGGGGGCACCGACGAGCGGTGCCCCTGCGGCATGTCCACGCAGACGTACGCCAGCCGGTGCTGGCGCAGGAAGGCGAGGGTCTCGTCGGCGTTGTCACCGTCGAACCAGGACGCGTGCCGGAACTCGTAGACCGGGCGCAGCGGGGCGCAGCGCTTCGCCACCTCCAGCAGGTACTGCTTGTTGTCCCGCTTGATGGTGAACCAGGGCGGGAACTGGAACAGCAGCGCGCCGAGCTTGCCCGCCTCGACCAGCGGGTCCAGGGCGCTGAGGAACCTCGTCCAGACCTCCTCGTACGCCTGCGGCCGCAGGTCGTCGGGGTAGAGGTTCTTCTTCTCCGTGTCCGGCCGGAGCTCCTTGTAGAGCGCGCTGACCCGGGTCGGATGCCCGGTGAGCAGGCTGAACGCCTTGACGTTGAAGGTGAAGCCGGGCGGGGTGCGCTCGGCCCACAGTCGCGCCGTCCGCTCGGCCGGCGGCGAGTAGTAGGTGGCGTCCACCTCGACCAGCGGGAACCGGCGGGCGTAGTACGCCAGCCGCTTCTCGGGCGTGTCGGCGGTCCGCGGGTACCAGCCGGAGTCCAGCAGCGTGCGGTCGGTCCAGGAGGCGGTGCCCACCTTGATCTCACCCATGGGTGGAGTCCACCGCGTCCCGGACCGACCGGCAACCGCTCGCGTCAGGCCGCCCGGCGCTCCCGGTTCTGCTTGCACTGCACGCAGGTGGTGGCGGACGGGAAGATCTCCAGCCGCTCGACCGGGATGGCCGCGGAGCAGCCCTCGCAGAAGCCGTAGGTGCCCTCCTCCAGCCGGGTGAGGGCGTGCTCGAACTGGGCGCGGCGGTCGAGGATGGTGCGCAGCAGGGACTGCGCGGTGTCCCGCTCCGCCGTCTTGGTGCCGCTGTCGGCCTGGTCGTCGCCGGCGGTGTCGCCGACCTCCACCAGCCGCAACACCTGGCTCTGCAGCACCGCCTGCTCGTACTCCGCGGACAGCTCGTCGTAACGGGCCTGCAGGGAGCGCCGGATCTGGTCGATCTCCGCCTGGGATCGGCCCGTACCGACCTTGTCGTGGACGAGCATCGCTGCCTGCCTTTCTGGGCCTCGAGGTCCGCCGGGGCACCGGTACGTGGGCCCGGGCTGTGGTCGTCTGCGCGCGGGCGGATCACCCGTGCTCTGTGAGCCGGCCGAATACCCCGGCCCGCCGATGATCAAACCGGCGATTTTTCCGGACGTCGCGGCGGTCAGGAGGACACCGCGGACTCCACCAGTGCCGGGTGGCGGGGGTCGTCGGCGCGGACCACGACGTCGGCGAAGGAGGCCGGGGCCACCTCGTCGGCGTACCGGGCGAAGGCGGGCAGCGTCCACCGCAGCGCCGGGTCGGTGCGCCGGGCCAGGGCCGCCGGGGAGAGCTCCAGGTGGACCGTGACGTCGAAGGGCAGGCCGCCGCCGAGCAACAGCGCCCCGCTGACCAGCAGGACGCCGCCGGGCGGCAGGTCGACGTACGCGGCGCGGCTGGCCCGGTCGGCGCGGGCGTCCCAGAGGGAGGGCAGCACCCGCCCGGAGCCGCCCGGCCCGGCCGGGTCGAGCACCTCGCGGCGCAGCCCCGCCTCGTCGACCCAGCCCTCGTAGTACGCGTCGGGGTTGGTCCGGCCGTGCTCGAGGCGGACCGAGGCGGGGCGGAGGAAGTCGTCGGCGCGTACGTGCAGCACGGGTCGGCCGAGCGCGCGCAGCGGGTCGACCAGGGCGGCGGCCAACGCGTCGGGGCCGGCGGCCGGGGCGCCGTCGACGGCCACGCGCAGGCGGCCGGCGGCGTCGGCGCCGGCCAGCCGCTCGGTCAGCTCGGTGACCAGCCGGTCCGGGGAGATGGGACGGATCCGCATCCGACCATCGTGCCTCGTGGGCCGCAGCCGGCCACCGGCCCCCGGCGGTCGCGGGCCCCGGCGGTCGCAGGCCCCGGCGGCCCGGGCCGCCCGGCCCGGAGCGGGAGCGGCGCGGGAACGACACGGGCCCAGCCCTGGCCGAGCGCCGGGTCAGCCGCTGCGGTCGATGGTGACGCGGGCGTCGTCGGCGAGCCGGTAGCCGACGCCGTAGACGGTGGTGACCAGCGGGACGTCGACGCCGACCTTGCCGCGCAGGCGGCGGACGTGCACGTCGACGGTGCGCACCCCGGCGTGCTCGTAGCCCCAGACGGCGTTGAGCAACTGCAGCCGGGTGAACACCCGGCGAGGATGGGCGACCAGGTGCAGCAGCAGGTCGAACTCCAGCCGGGTCAGTGGCAGCGGCTCGCCGTCGCGCAGCACGGAGCGGGACGAGGCGAGGATGTGCAGGGCGGGGATCGTGGGAGCGGCGACCTGGCGCGACGGCGGCCGACCGGCCGGCACCGGGTCGGGGCGGCGCTCGGCGGTGGCCGTGGTGATCGTCCCCTCGCCGCGTTCGAGCAGCTCGCGGGCGGCCTCCAGCAGCCGACGGGCGGGTGGGGTCAGCGACTCCTCGCAGGCCAGCGGGATGTTCAGGGTCACCGTGAGCATCGGGGCGGCGGTGTTGGCGGGACGGCGCTGGCCGCCGGGGGGCCGACCGGGAACAGCGGGCTGGGACGTATGCCATCCGGCGCGCGACGAGGCGGGGCTGACCGACATGGTCCTCCTTGGCTGGTCCGGGTATCTCCCCACGGCCCGGGACGCCGCTTCATCGATGCTTCCCGGCGCCGGTGCGAGGGTCAAGGGGCGGCTGCGTTGCATGAATGTGACAATTGACGAACACATCGGAGCCAAACGCTCGCTCTGCGTACGAAGCCTGATGATTACAGCAGAGCCGCCGGGTTGACCCGATACGGGGGGTACCCGTCCGGTTCACATTCGTCGAGGCCGAGGCGGACCCGTCCGGATCAACGTGGCCCACGTCGGCGCCATGGGCAGCCGGGCACGCTCCCACGTGTGCCACATGCCGCACGACGCCGCAACAGGTCCTGCCCGCCGCCCGCCCGTAGCCTCCTGCACCTCGTGTTCGCTCGTGACGGCACAGGTCAGAGGGAGTCGGCGACCACCGGAGTCGTGGTCCGCCACGCGCCCCAGCTCGACCCTTCGTCCCGACGCTTGTTACGTTCGGCCCATGATCGACAACGGTGCCGCAGTCGAGTGGGTGCTCGCGCACGGTGACGAGTCCGACGGGCACCGGCTGGCGACGGTGCTGACCGGGGTGTGGCCGGCACCGCTGCACGTGGCGGACGCGTTGTTCGCCGACCAGACTCCCGAGGGCGGTTTCCCGGCCCCCTGGTCAGCCGGCGCCCCCTCCGTGGCGGCGACGTGCGACCGGCTCGCCCGGATCATCGAGTTGGACCTGCGGTACAGCTCACGGGCGGACCGTTGCGCCGACTGGCTCGCCGCGCTGGTCCCGCCGGACGGCACGGTGCGCTCCGCCGTGGACACCGGGCACTTGCCGTCGCAGGACCCGCTCTACCTGACCGCCAACGTCGGCTGGTGCCTGGCGGTCGTGGACCGGCCCGAAGCGGCCGGGCGGGCCGCCCGGGCGGTGCGCGACGCCGTCGCAGCCTCAGGTGCCTGGCCGACGTGCCTCACCACCACCTGGCTCGCCGCCGCCCTGCTGTGGGCGGTGGGGCTGTGCGAGGAGGCGGACCAGGGGCTGGACATCCTGGCGCGGCGGCTGCTCGACGCGCCCCCGGCCGACGTCGCCCACGCCGGGTGCGCTCTGCGGGCGGCGTTGCTGCCCTCGGGCCATCCCGTGCTTGCCGCCGTGGTCCGGCGGCTCACCACCACCCAGCGCCCGGACGGCTCGTGGCCGGTCGACGGTCCTCTTGCCGAGCAGGTGGCGGTCGCCATCACCGCGATAGGCGCCGTCGCCGGCCTGGTGTGAACCGCGTCCGCCGCCGCGACCCTCGGGGAGCGGGGCTGTCCAGCCCGGCGACGCCATCGGCGAGGTCACCGCTGACGGGCGTCGAGCCCTCCCACCCCAGCGGCTCGGCAAGCGTGCGCCTCGCCACGTACCTGGGCACCCGGTTCAGCCGAGTAGGCGCTTTTCGTCGACCTCGGTTGCCGGGTGTCCGTCACCGTCCCCGGTCGACCTCGATCCGGGCCTCGTCGGCCAGACGGTAGCCGACACCGTGGACGGTGGTGACCAGCGGCGTGTCGGCGCCGAACTTGGCGCGCAGCCGGCGGACGTGCACGTCGACGGTGCGGGCCACCGCGTGCTCGTAGCCCCACACGTTGGCGAGCAACTGGAGGCGGGTGAAGACCCGGCGGGGCCGCTCGGCCAGGAACAGCAGCAGGTCGTACTCGATGCGGGTCAGCGCCACCGCCCGGGCGCCGTGGTGGACGACCCGCGGCCCGGCGAGGATCCGGATCGCGTCGGAACGCCCGGCGTCCGGGGCGGGATCGGGGTCCGCGCCAGCCGCGGCCGGGCCGGGGCCCGCGACGGCCGGGACGGGGCCGGGCGCCGCCGGCGGTGCCTCGGCGGCGGCCGGGCGGACCCGACCCTCCCCCGACTCGGCGAGCTCGCCGATCAGCTCCAGCAGCCGGGCCAGGCGAGGGCTCAGCGGGCCGGGGGCGACGTCGAGGGTGATGGTGACGGTCGGTACGGAGCGCGGACGCACCGGGCCGGGGCGGCCGGCCGGCTGGGATCGAGGGGTGAGGGCGACGACGGACATGGAGCCTCCTGGGGCGGCGGTGCCGCCACGCCCGGTGGGGCGCGACGGTCAGGACGGCGCCCGGCCGGCGGTCACCGGGGGCGCGGACGTGGACGGACGCTGTGGCGGGGTGGGGCCGAGGACGGGCAGGCCGGCGAGTCGCCAGGCGACGAAGCCGCCGACGACGTCGGTGGCGCGGTGCAGCCCGAGGTCCCGCAGAGCGGCGGCGGCCAGCGAGGAGGTGTAGCCCTCCTGGCAGATGACCACCACCGGCAGGTCGTAGCCGACCGCCTGGGGCAGCCGCGCCGGGCAGCGCGGGTCGAAGCGCCACTCCAGCACGTTGCGTTCGACCGCCAGCGAGCCCGGGACGGTGCCGTGGGCGGCCCGCTGGGCGGCCGGGCGGATGTCGACCAGTAGCGCCCCGCCGCGACAGGCGAGGTGCGCCCGCTCGGGATCCAGCCGGTCGAGCCGTGCCCGGGCGGCCGCCAGGATCTCGTCGATGCCCCGGGAGCCCGGCGGCGCCGGGGCCGGACAGGCGTGCGGGTCGGTCTGCGGCATGGTCGTTCCCTCCGGTGATTGGTGACGGTCGGTCGAGCGGGTCGGTGGGGCGCTCACCAGGCGACCCCGGCCTCGGCCACCTCGGCGGCACGGAGCCGGCCGTCGGCGAGCAGGTAGCGGGTCATCCGGCGCAGGGCGGGGCGGTAGACGTGGACGCTCACGGCCGGCTCGTCGCCCCGGTTGGTCACCACGTGCACGTGCCGGGGCCCGAAGCGACGGCCGGAGCCGGCGGCCAGGTGGTGCGGGCGCAGCCGGCCGCCGCTGACGGTCTCCTCGGTGAGCACGCCGGCCAGGACGAGGAACGCGCCGCTCGAACCACCGTGGTCGTGCAGATCGGTGCCCTGGCCGGGCAGCCAGCTCAGCGCCCACACCTCGTGGTCGGCGGTGTGGTCGAGCCGGGCGTACCACCGGGAGATCGGGTCGAAGCGCGGCGGCACCGGCCAGCGGCCCGGTGCGGCGGCCCAGGACCGGGCGACGGCGAGCAGGTCGGGCTGGCGAGGGTCGAGCATGGCGGTCCTCTGGGGTGCGGCGGTGGGCGTGGCCTCAGCTTAGCCTGTAAAGCCTATGGGTTTAGTAGGTAATTCCGCATGCCGAGACGGGCGGGTCCACAGTCGGCCGATCAGCGGCGGACCGGCGGCTCCACCCGGTAGCCCGGGACCGACGGCCAGCGGACGGTCAGCACGACCGACTCGCGCTCGGCGTACCAGGAGTGGTCCACGCCGCGCCCCCACACCACGTAGTCGCCGGGCTCGCGCAGCACCACCGTCCGGTCCGGCAGCTCGACCCGGAACCGCCCGCCGAGCAGCACCAGCAGGGCGGTCCGCCGCTCCCCGGTGGCCCACCGGGAGCGCGCCTCCCCGGCCGGGTGCACCCCCCACTTGACCTCGACGTCGGTGCTGTGCCGCACGTCGCCCGCCGGCATGAAGTGCCCGAGCAGCCAGCCCGCGTTCGTCGCCCCGTCCACGCCCGCGTTGCCCACGTACACCGTGTCGTCCATCGCCCCTCCCCCAGCACGCCGGCCGAGCAACGTACCAGGCGACCGGCCGACTAACCTGGACCGGTGAGCGAGGAACTCGACGCCGAGACGCTGGCGTTCGCGCACCGGATGTTCGACCTCGCGCGCGACGGCGCGACCGACGAGCTGGCCGGGTGCGTCGACGCGGGGTTGCCGGTCGACCTGACCAACGACAAGGGCGACACCCTGCTGATCCTGGCGGCCTACCACGCCCACCCGGAGACCGTCGCCGCGCTGCTGGCCCGGGGCGCCGACCACAGCCGCACCAACGACCGGGGGCAGACCGCGCTGGCCGCCGCAGCCTTCCGCAGCAGCGGCGACGCGGTCCGGGCGCTGCTCGCCGCCGGTGCCGACCCGCACCACGGCAGCCCGTCGGCGGTGGAGACGGCCCACTTCTTCGACCTGCCCGAGATGCTCGCCCTGCTGGCCGGTCCGCCGGCCGGCTGACCGCGTCGCCCCGCGCGGCGGCGCCCCGCCCGGTATACAGAGGCGGTGGAAGATCCGCTGCCCGAGCAGATGCGCACCGCCGGCACGGCGCTGCTGGCCGCGCTGGACGAGCCCGCCCGCGCCCGCGCCGCCCACCGGTTCGACGACGAGCAGGCCCGGCGCTGGCTGGAGTACCGTCCCCGGCCCCGGCCCGGGGTGTGCCTGGCCGACCTCGACCGCGCCGGGCGCAAGGCCGCGCACCGGCTGCTGGCCACCGCGCTGAGCCCGCCGGCGTACGCGCAGGCGATGGCGATCGTCGCGCTGGAGGAGGTGCTGGACCGGGCGGAGGGCTGGCGGCGGGGCCGGCACAGCGGCGACTACTGGGTGGCCGTCTTCGGCGACCCGGCCCGCGACGACGCGTGGGCGTGGCGGCTGGAGGGGCACCACCTCTCGGTGAGCATGACCGTGGTGGCCGACCAGGTCTCCCCCGCGCCGATCTTCTTCGGCGCCAACCCGGCCACCGTCCGGTACGCCGGCCGCCCGGTCTCCAGGCCGCTGGGCGTCGAGGAGGACCTGGCGCGCGCCCTGCTGGACGCCATGGGCCCCGCCGGCCGGGCCGCGGCGATCGTCGCCGACGAGGCGCCCGGGGACATCATCAGCGCGACCCGACCCCGCGTCGACACGCCGCTGGAGCCGCTCGGGGTGCCCGCCGACCGCCTCGGGCCCACCGGCCGGGCGCTGTTGGACCAGCTCGTCGCGCTCTACCTGGACCGGCTCCCGCCCGAGCTGGCGGTCCGGGAGGCGCGCCGGCTCACCGCCGGGGAGCTGCACTTCGCCTGGGCCGGCCCGACCGGCCCCGGCCAGCGCCACTACTACCGGGTGCAGGGCGACGACCTGCTGATCGAGTACGACAACACCACCGACGACGGCAACCACGCGCACACCGTGCTGCGCCGCCCGGCCAGCGACTTCGGCGCGGACGTCCTCGCCGCCCACCACGCCGAGTCCCACCCCACCCACTGACCC
>NZ_JBPQTP010000133.1:0-17567 GCF_051386395.1 Micromonospora sp. URMC 106 | reverse complement strand
GCCGGCGGGCTGTTGCCCGCCGGCCGTCGTGCCGGGTCACCGCCGGGTGTCACCCGGCCGCCCCACCGCGCCCGACGCGGTGGTGGCGTGACTCAGAAGGCCTCCTCCGGGAGGTCCATGATGTCCAGGTCGGTGCCCTCGATGACCCGCCGGTCGGCGCCGATGCGGGGCAGCACCTCGCGGGCGAAGAACTTCGCGGCGGCCACCTTGCCCGTGTAGAACGCCTTGTCGGCCGCGGACACCTCGCCGGCCAGGGCCTTCAGGGCCACGTCAGCCTGCTTCTGCAGCAGCCAGGCGACGACGAGGTCGCCGATCGCCAGCAGGAACCGGCGGCTGCTCAGGCCGACCTTGTAGAGCGCCCGGGCGTCGCCGCCCTGCGCCTCGCCCAGCCAGCCGGTCATCACGCCGAGCATGTTCTGGATCTCGGCGAGCGCCTTGCCGAGCGCCTGCCGCTCCTCCTTGAGCTGGCCGTTGCCGCCCTCGGTGGCGATGAACTCCTGGATCTCGCCGGCGACCACCATCAGGGCCTTGCCGTTGTCCCGGACGATCTTCCGGAAGATCAGGTCGAGGCTCTGGATCGCGGTCGTGCCCTCGTACAGGGTGTCGATCTTGGCGTCGCGGACGTACTGCTCCAGCGGGTAGTCCTGGAGGAAGCCGGAACCACCGAAGGTCTGCAGCGACTCGTGGCCGAGCAGCTCGTACGCCCGCTCCGAGCCGACGCCCTTCACCAGCGGCAGGAGCAGGTCGTTGACCCGCTTGGCCGTCTTGGCGGCCTTCTCGTCACCGGCCGTCTCGGCCAGGATGATCTTGTCCTGCCAGCTCGCCGTGTAGCAGACCAGCGCGCGCAGGCCCTCGGCGTACGACTTCTGCAGCATCAGCGAGCGGCGCACGTCGGGGTGGTGGGTGATGGTAACCCGCGGCGCGGTCTTGTCCGCCATCTGGGTCAGGTCGGCGCCCTGCACCCGGCTCTTGGCGTACTCGAGGGCGTTCAGGTAGCCGGTCGAGAGGGTGGCGATGGCCTTGGTGCCGACCATCATCCGGGCGTTCTCGATGATCATGAACATCTGCCGGATGCCCTCGTGCTTCTCGCCCAGCAGCCAGCCCTTGGCCGGTACGCCGTGCTCGCCGAAGGTCACCTCGCAGGTGTTCGAGACCTTCAGGCCCATCTTGTGCTCGACGTTGGTGGCGAAGACGCCGTTGCGCTCGCCCAGCTCGCCGGTGTTCTCGTCGAAGTGGTACTTCGGGACCACGAACAGCGACAGGCCCTTGGTGCCCGGGCCGCCGACACCCTCGACGCCGACCGGACGGGCCAGCACGTAGTGGATGATGTTGTCGCTCAGGTCGTGCTCGGCCGAGGTGATGAAGCGCTTGACGCCCTCGATGTGCCAGGAGCCGTCGGGCTGGGGGATGGCGCGGGCCCGGCCGGCGCCCACGTCCGAGCCGGCGTCCGGCTCGGTGAGCACCATCGTGGAGCCCCACTGCTTGTCCGCGAAGAGCTTGGCCCACTTCTTCTGCTGCTCGGTGCCCTCGACGTGCAGCACGTGCGCGAAGGACGGGCCGGAGGAGTACATCCAGACCGCGGCGTTGGCACCGAGCACCAGCTCGGCGAGGGACCAGACGAGCGCGCGCGGGGCGTTGCTGCCGTCCAGCTCCGCCGGGAGCTCAAGCCGCCAGAACTCGGAGTTCATGAACGCCCGGTAGGACTTCTTGAACGACTCCGGCAGCGGCGCGGTGTGCGTGGCCGGGTCGAAGACCGGCGGGTTGCGGTCGCTGTCCAGGTAGCTGGCGGCCAGGTCCTCCCGGGCGAGGCGGTCGACCTCGGCGAGGATGTCGCGGGCGGTGTCGACGTCCAGATCCGTGTACGGCTCCTGGCCGAACGCCCGGTCCGCCCCGAAGACCTCGAAGAGGTTGAACTCGAGGTCCCGAAGATTGCTCTTGTAGTGGGTCATGCTCGCTGGCCCCGCTTCCGGACAGGTGTTACCGATCAGTAACCCCGACTGTATTACTCGCGGGTAGGCAGCGACAAGCCGATCTCGGAAGTGACGGCGATTACACACTTCCCGTTCAGGTTGCCGAGAGCGCCCCGACATCCTCTCGCAACCGCCGGTCTCAGTTCTCGGCGGCGCCGACCTCCCAGCTCGGCACGGCCGCGGTAGCGCCGCCGCGCGAGCCCGTGTACTCCATCAGGACCAGGGCGATGTCGTCGTCGAGGCGGCCGTGCACCCACTCGACCAGGGCGGTCTCCAGCGAGGCGAGCCCGTCCGCGACGGTGCCGTGGCCGAGCAGCCGCCAGGCCCGGTCGGCGGTCGGGAAGAACTCCCCGTCCCGGCGCGCCTCGCCGAGCCCGTCGGTGAAGAGCAGCAACCGGTCGCCGGGCTCCAGCCGCTCGACCCGAGGGCGGACCACCGGCATGAAACCGAGCGGCGGGGCGGGGGCCGGCGGTTCGAGGGGAATGACGGCGCCCCGGCGCAGCAGCAGCGGCGGCGGGTGGCCGCAGTTGACGATGGTGAGCGTCCCGCCCCGCTCCTCGACCAGCGCGGCGGTCACGAAGTCCTCGTCGCCGACGCTGCGGGCCACCGCCCGGTCCAGGTCGGTCACGATCGCCCGCAGGTCGGCCCGCTCGTACGCCACGTGCCGGTACGAGCCCAGCACGATGCTGGCCAGCCGGACGGCGTCCAGCCCCTTGCCCCGCACGTCGCCGATGATCATCCGCACCCCGTACGGCGTGTCGATCGCCTCGTACAGGTCCCCGCCGATCTCGGCCGTGGCGGTGGAGGAGATGTACCGGGCGGCCACCGAGAGACTGCCGACCTGAGGCCCGAGCGGCCGCAGCACGGCCTGCTGGGCCACCGCCGCCAGCCGGGACAGCTCGGCGATCTGTTCGGCCTGCCGTTGCCGCACCGCCGCCGTGGCCGCCGCGATGCCCGTGCCCAGCGCGATGCACGTGACCGCGACGGCGGTGGCGAGCGACACGGTCTGCTCGCCGAGGGCGAAGCTCGCGCCGAGCACCGTGGCGGCGGCCCCCACCCCGAGCGCGATCCGCCACGACGCCAGCGCGGCCGCCAGGAACGGCGCGGCCACCATGAGCGCGATGTAGTTCGCCGACCGTCCGTCGGCCAGCTCCACCGCCGAGACGATCGCGAGCAGGACGATGGCCGCGCCGAGGCCGGCGCGGGATCCGGGGCTCAGCGGGCCGTGGCCCGACTGGAAGGGTTTCGTGCGTACGAGGGACAGCATGCCTGATGGACGTGAACGGGTGAATGAACCTGGCCCGTCGTCCGAGGATGTTCTGGCCGCGCGGGTCGCGTCGGCGGGCCGATCGCCGCGCGGGGAGTGCCTCAGCCGAGCACCTCGTAGCGGACCTCGACGTGACCGGCGTCGAGCGAGGCGATCTCGGCGAAGGCGGCCCGCGACAGGTCGAGGCAGCGCCCCTCGATGAACGGGCCCCGGTCGTTGATCCGCACCGTCACGGACCTGCCGTTCGCGGGGTTGGTCACCCGGACCTTCGTGTCGAACGGCAGGGTCTTGTGCGCGGCGGTCAGCTCCGACGGGTCGAAGGTCTCACCGTTGGCGGTGAGCTGCCCCTCCGAGTAGAACGAGGCGCCGCACGAGCCGCTGTCCACCACCGGTCGGGCGGTGCTGGTCTTCTTCGTCGCGGTCGGCTTCGGCGCGGCGGTGCGCGGCTTGCTCCGGGAGGGGGCCTGGGCGGACCGGCTCGCCTTCGGGCTGGCGGTCACGGTCGGCGACGCGCTGGCGCTCGGCGGGACGGCCGGCGTGCTCGGGGCCGCGCTGCTCGGCACGCCGGTGGGCGAGAGGTCGACGGCGGCCGGCCGCACCGCCTCGGAGCCCGAGGTCAACTGGACGGCGCCGACCGTACCGCCGACGGCGAGGGCCACCCCGACCGCCGCGGTGGCCGCGATGCCGGCCGGCGAGGAGAACATGCGGGTACGGGAGTGCCTGCCAGCCACTTATCCGGTCCTTTCGCTACCTGAACAAACCGGGTCGGACCGTAACGAGAGAAGCACTTCCGAAGTCAACGTGATCATGGGTATATGCCCGTAATTGCGGCGATACGTGTAGCCGATCATCCGACCCGGCGTCGGCCGGGCGGCCCCGGTGGCGGGTGGGCCACGCGAGCCGTGCCCGTTGGAGCAGGATGAACGACATGCCTCCCGAGCTGAGCGGACGTCTGGCCGAGCTGGTCCGGTGGATCGATCCCGGCCCCGGCGCCAGCCACCTGGTCAGCGACGTCTCCGGCTGGTGGCGGGACCCGGAGGTGCTCGCCCGGCTCGGGCCGGCCCTGGTGGAGCCGTTCCGGGCCGCCCGGCCGACGGTGGTCGTCTCGCCGGCGGTGACGGGCTTCCTCCTCGGGCCGCTCGCCGCCACGGCGCTCGGGGTCGGCTTCGTGCCGGCGCACAAGCCGGGCGACGGCCGGCTGCCCGCCGGGCCGCTCACGTGGGCGCAGAGCCCGCCGGACTTCCGCGGCCGGCGGGTGGACCTGGCCGTCCGGGACCACGCCCTGGACCGGGGCGACCGGGTGCTGGTGGTGGACGACTGGGTCGCCACCGGGGCCCAGATCCGCGCGCTCTACGAGATCTGCGCCGCGCGGGGCGCCGAACCGGTCGGCACCGCCGCCGTGGTGCTCGACTGCCCGCCGGCGGTCGCCACCGAGCTGCGGATCCGGGCGCTGGTCAGCGGCGACGACCTGACGTGACCCGGACGAACTCCTCGACGGCCGTGCAGACCCGGCCGAGCGCCGCCGCGGAGCGGGCCATCGGCCCCGGCACCATCAGCGCTCGCGGCGTGGCCATCGTGCCGAGCGACTTCCCCACCAGCAGGTCCGTCGGCTCGGAGAGGGCCTGGGTGACCTCCCCCGCCACCCAGTCGACGGCTGCCTCCGGCCCCTCCCGGTCTGGGCGAACCGCTCCGGCACCTGCCCCGAGATGCCGTGCAGGGCGTAGCCGGCGCGGCGCAGCGCCTCGCCGGCGTAGAGGAAGAGGGGTGACGCGTGTCGTAGCCCCGCCCGGGGATGAGCACCGCGCGCCGATCCGCCATGGCCGCCCTCCCTGGTCGCCGACCTGCCGACCGTACCGCCGACCGGGGCCGCCAATGGGGGTCGAATGCTCAGGCGCGAGATCGACGCCGCCGGTAGCCTCGGCAGGATGTGGCCTCGGATCGGTGGACTGCGCACCCTCGCCCTCGGCACCCCCGGTGAGCTGCGGACGCGACTGAACACCCTGGTGCTCGCGGGGGTGAAGACGGCGACCGCCGGCCTGACCACCGAGTACGCCGAGGAGGGCGAGGAACTGGAGCGGGTCGGCGAGCGGCTGGTCCTCGTCGACGACGCGGACGCGCTGGTCGGCGTCGTCGAGGTCACCGGCGTCGAGGTGGTCCGCTTCGCCGACGTGCCATGGGACTTCGCCCGCTCCGAGGGCGAGGGCGACCGCTCGATCGAGGAGTGGCGCGAGGGGCACGCCGCGTACTGGGCGCGGGCCGGCACCCCCGTCACCGACGACAGCGAGGTCGTCTGCATCCGGTTCCGGCTGGTCTCGGCCGGCGACGGCGGCGTCACCACCGGGGACCTCGGCACCTGAGGGTGCGTCGCGGCGAACGGTCCCCGGACGATCCGCGGCCCCCGCCTGTGGCCTGCGCCCGCTCCGGCGCACACGGAACGTGGCCCCGGCGGCGCGGGCCCGTCAGGCCCCGCGCAGCTCGGGCAGCAGGCGGGTGGCCACGTCCACCAGGACGGCCTCGTCGCCGGCGTACCAACTGCTGGGCCGGGGCCAGTGCGTGACCACGTCGGTGAAGCCGAGGGCGGCGGCCCGGCCGACCTGGTCGGCGAAGAACTGGGCGCTGCGCAGCGAGAAGGCCGGCGCCGAGTCCAGCGACAGGTAGCGGTCCAGGGTGCCCGGATCGCGGCCGGCCGCCGCGAGCGTCTTGTCCAGCCGGGCGGACAGCTCGGCCACCCCGTCCCACCAGCTCTCCAGGTCGTCCCCGCCGGAGCCGGTGGTGACCCAGCCCTGCCCGAACCGCGTCACCAGCCCCATCGACCGGGGCCCGTTGGCCGCCATCACGAACGGCACCCGGGGCGTCTGGACGCACCCCGGGTTGTTCCGCGCGTCCACCGCCGTGAACCAGTCGCCACGCCAGGTCGTGCCGTCCTCGCGCAGGATGAGGTCGAGCAGCTCGGTGAACTCGGCGAACCGGTCCACCCGCTGGCGAGGCGGCAGCGTCTCCCCGCCGAGCACGGCCGAGTCGAAGCCGATCCCGCCCGCGCCGAGGCCGAGCAGCAGCCGCCCGCCGGAGACGTCGTCGAGCGCGGTGACCTGCCGGGCGAAGGCCGCCGGGTGGCGGAAGTTCGGCGAGGCGACCAGCGTCCCGAGGCGGATCCGGGTGGTCACCGTCGCGGCGACGGTCAGCGTGGTCACCGAGTCGAACCACGGCCCGTCGACCAGGTCGCGCCAGCCCAGGTGGTCGTACGTCCAGGCGTGGTCGAAGCCCCACTCGTCCGCCTGACGCCAACGACGCTGCGAGTCGGACCAGCGCTGGTCGGGGAGGATCACGATGCCAATCCGCATGATCGCCAGCCTAGCGGTGGCCGCCCGCCCCCGGACGTGACCGACGTGGCACCCGCTGTGGGAGTGGCTCGGCCAGCCGGCGGCCTCGCTCCTGTTCGTGGCGGGCGCGGCGACCGCGCTGCTCGGGCTGGCGCTGGCCGCCGTACCGCGCCGAGATCCCCTGCTCACCACGGCCGCCGGCTGACCGCTTCCGGAGACACCGCGCCCGCCGGGGCGGAAACGCGGTGGGCGGCCGGTCGACGGCCGCCTAGGCTGCCCGGCGTGGATCAGCCGGTACCGCACACCACCGAATCCCTGGCCGCCGACCTGCGCGGCCTCGGCCTCTCGGCCGGGGACGTCGTGCTGGCGCACACGTCGATGCGGAGCCTCGGGTTCGTCGTCGGCGGGGCGCAGGCGGTCGTGGCGGCCCTGCTGGAGGTGCTCGGCCCCACCGGCACCCTGGTGGTGCCCACCCACACTCCCGACAACACCGACCCCGCCGGCTGGGAGGCCCCGCCCGTGCCCGAGGCGTGGTGGCCGGTCATCCGCGACCACACGCCCGGCTTCGACCCGGCGCGCACCCCCAGCCGGTACGTGGGGATCCTGCCCGAGCTCGTCCGCACCTGGCCGGGCGCGCTGCGCAGCGACCACCCGCAGGTCTCCTTCGCCGCACTCGGCGCGCGGGCCGGGGAGATCGTGACCGGGCACCGCCTGGACGACGCGCTGGGCGAGCGGTCGCCGCTCGGCGCCGTGTACCGCCTCGACGGCAAGGTGCTCCTGCTCGGCTGCGGGTACGACTCGAACACGTCGCTGCACCTCGCCGAGTGGCGGCAGACGTCCCCGCCCCGCGCCGAGCAGGGCGCCTCGGTACGGGCCACCGACGGCGGCGGCCGCTGGCTGACCTGGGTCGACGTCCGGACCGACGAGGACGACTTCGAACGGCTGGGCGCCGACTTCGAGGCGACCGGCGCGGCCACGAAAGGCCGGGTCGGCCAGGCCACCGCGCGGTTGATGGCGCAGCGCGCGGTGGTCGACTTCGCCACCGACTGGATGGCCGTCCACCGCCGGCCCCGCGACCCGTAGGCGGGCGGCGTCCCGGTGCCCGGTGGAACAGCAGAACCGAGGTCACCTGGTCACGCTTCCTGTCCCGCTCGCACGCTCGCTCCCGGAACCCGAGCACGACCTCGATCCGGTCGACGCTCGCGACCTACCAACGGGTTTCGGAGCTGTCACCGTGGACGGAGCCGTCGCGGGGCCGCGTCGACTGCTAAGCTCCGGCAACTTGTCTGGGGCTTTCGGACGCGGGTCGCCGCCTTCCGTGATCTGCCGGCCGCACGGTGCCGCAGGAACAGCCGCCCAGCGAGACGTGGTCCGGCTTCGGGCCGAAGCCTTCACCTTCTGTCCTACAGGGAGGACGAGCGTGGTCCGAGGCTCGCTCACCCGCGCCGGCATCGCCGGCGCCGTGTCGTTCGCACTCGCCGTGGGGCTGGCTCCGTTGTCGGCCGGCAGCGTGCGGGCCGCACCGGTCGCGGGAGAGGTGGTCGTTCCCGCCGCCTACGTCCTGGACCCCCAGACGCAGTTGCTGAGCGCGGGCCCCTCGGGGTTCCTCCGGCACGAGTCCACGCTGGGCTACCTGTGGACGAGCTACGCCGGCGTCGACACGAAGCTCGACATGTCCCGCACGGATGCGGTCATGCTCCCGGACTTCGGCGCCGGCTCGGACATCGTCGCGAGCCCCGATCTCGCCGCCAGGACCGTAACGCTGCGCGACATGGCGACCGGCCGATCGCGTACGGTCGAGATTCCTGTCGGTCACACGTACGTCAGCACGCTGGGGTCGACGGTCGTGACGAGGGTGCAGGCCTCGTCCGACGGCGACCACACGTGGCATCTCCTCGACTCCCACGACGACGGTTCCGTCACCCGGCGTGCGGTGGCGGGCGTCCCCGACGGGATCACCGGGTCGAGCGAGGTCGGTGCCCCGCTGGGCGACGCGCGCGGCCAGGTCGTGCAGTACCGGGTGGGCAGCACGCCACGCACCGGCTTCCTCGACGTCGAGCAGGGCCGGTTGGTCCCACTCCCGTACGCCAGCCACGCGGGCACCGGCACCGTCGTGCTCACCGCCACCCACCTGTTGTGGTTGCACGGCGGCACCGTCTCCGTCCACTCGCGCGGAGACCTCACCGCCACCCCTCGGACGGTGCCGCTGACCGGCGGCTCGCAGGTGCTGGGCATGGTCGGCGAGGCGCTCGTGGTGGGCCGGCACGATCCCTCGCTGGGCCCCCTGAACCACCTGGACCCGGTCTGGCGGGTCGAGGCCGTGGCCCTCGACGGACGTCCGGTGAAGACGCTGCTGGCCAGGTCGGAGGGGCTCCCCATGCCGACCCCGGACGGCAGGCTCCTGGTGCAGGGCGGCCCCGACCTGGACCGGTGGGGGATCTCCGTCGTCGAGCCCGCGGACGGCGGCGACGTGACAATCCGCAAGATCGCCGAGGCGTACCCGCGCAAGCTCCAGGCGGTGTCCGGGCTCACCTACACCCAGGGCCGGCTGACCACCCTGGAGCACCACAACGCCTGGCAGGAGCGGCGCCACCTCCACACCCGGGAGATCGGCGTGACCGGCTCCCGCACGGTCGGGGCGAGTACCGACCGGGGCCCCGCGCCCGCCAGCTGCGACACCACGGCGTGCCCCGACCTCCACGACACCGGCGACGGCCGGACGGTCGTCTCGGGCCTCAGCTACGGCCGCACCGACGACGACCGGCAGCCCCGCCTCCTGGAGCCGACCGGGTCCATGCCCGGCGTCCGGATCGACAACACCCGCACCTACCAGTCGGTGGCGGCCGTCAGCGGCCGGTTCGCCGCCCTGACGATGCCGTACGCCGGCACGGGCGCGGAGACCCGGGTCGTCGATCTCGGCACCGGGGGCACGGTGTTCACGACGACGGCCACCGTCGAGGCGTTGTGGGGCAGCACTTTGTGGGTGCGGGACGGCAACGACGCCGTGGCCCCCGTCGACGTGCTGACCGGGCAGCGGGGCGCCCAGGTGTGGTTCGGCAGGGGATGCCTGTTGGAGGACCTCCAGGCCGTCGGGCGCTGGCTGCTGTGGACCTGTGTGGGCTCGGCGGCGGGGCAGGGCGTCTACGACACCGTCCGGAAGACGAACCTGCGACTCGTGTCCGGTGACGACTGGTCGTCGGCCAAGCTCGGTGACGGCTTCGTCGCGTCCGAGGTGAACGGGCAACTGAAGGTGACCGACGTCCGCGGCGGCACGCCGGTGTCCCACATCGCGGGGGCGTTCGCGTCGTGGCGCCCCTGGGACGTCGACCCGTACACCGGGGTCATCGCCCACCTCGGCGCCGACGACGGCATCCACCTGGTCCCCAGCGGCATCCCGGTCTCGCCCCTCGTCCAGGTCGACGCCGCCGTCGCCACGTCGGCGCACGTCAAGGGCGCCACCGGGCACTGGAGCCCCAAGTGGTGGCTGTCCAAGCCGGCCGCCTCGTGGACGCTCGTGATCCGGAGCCAGAGCGGCGCGGTCGTCCGTACCCTCGGCGGCGGCCTGACGCGCGGCCTGGTGGCCCCGACGTGGAACGGCAGGGACGACCGCCGCCGGCTGATGCCCAACGGCACCTACACGTGGACGCTGACCGCCACGCCGGCCGACGGACAGGGCGCGGCCCTGACCGCCTCGGGGACCATGCGCTTCAGCAACGCGTGCCAGATCGGGGACCGCCCGCAGTTGGTCACGATCAGGTGCAGGTGACGCCACCGGCCGCCCGGAACGGATCGTGAGCGGCCCGCGTACTTCCCGGCCGGCGCGCTGGCCGATGCCGCCCGGGGAAAGTTGACCGCACGCGGCACGACCACGCGTCCACCGGAGAGTGGACGCGTGGTCGCCGCCGTGAGCAGCCGTACGCCCGGTGGCGTCTCCGACCACGGGCGGCAGGTGTCGGAAGGCGGGCCCGTCAGGGTCGCCGTGCGGCGGCCTCCCCGCTTCCGAACCGGTAACCGCGGATGATGGTGTGCTCAGCGGCGTTGCCCTTGCCGTCGCTCAGTTTGACGCGCAGCGAGGCAAAGCCGGCACCCGTCGGATTGACGATCATGGCAGTGTGCCTTCCGCCCGCCGACAACACCGGCGCGGTGCGCCACGTGAGGCCGTCGTCGAACGAGACGGCGACGGTGACGCGTTCGACGTTGCCCGCGCCGGAGCCCGGTTGTGCCCCGACGACGACGGGGACCGCGACCGCGCCGGACGGCGCGCGGTTGTGCTCGTCGAGCCGGGGATTGAACGTGGCCGAGAGGAGCGGCAGCCGTACGGGTGCGTCGCCGGCCACGCGACCGGACCGGAACGTCCATGCCGCGTCGATCCTCGTGGACAGGTTGTCCGCGCCACGCTGGCTCCGGACCTCCAGCCGGTAGGCGGCATCCGCCTCCGGCACCTGGAACACCGCCTTGCCCCGAGACGCGTCGACCTCGCCGATCTTCACGCCGTCGCGGAACAGGGCGATCCGGGTGTCCGCCGTGTCGTCCCAGCCGCTTCGGCCGTCGCCGTCGCTGTAGAGGGCGAGGGCCACCGTGATGGTGTCACCCCGCCGAGTGACGAACTCCTCCGGAAGGTTGTACCGGGGCTGACCGAACGCGGGACCGAACACGCCCCGGTTCCATTCCTCGACATACGTCCGGCCCGGCTCGTAGTGCAGCGGAAGCGACGCACTTCTTCCGGCGGGGACCGGAAGGCCTTCGGCGTCGTGCGCCTGCTCGTGGTGGTCGCCGATCCATCGCACGCCCTCGCCGGTGTAGTACTCGGTGTTGGTGAAGGGCAGGTCGAACGGGATGTTGAACCCGAAGCCGCCGGCGCCCGGCCGCGTAGCGGAGACCGGGAACACCGTCTTGTTCCCCCGCGTCACCGCGCTCTGCCGGGCATAGCTGGAACGGACCGTCGCGAGGTCGCGTTCGGTGACTCGTCGTTCGAGTCCGTTGGTCATGCGGCCCGGGACGTACCAGGCCCCGCGATAGACGTGGGGACTGTTGAAGCTCGAGCCGCCGGGCCCGGGCGTGGCCCACATGGCCTGGATGCTGGTTTCGAACCCGTCGACGACCTGGTCCGGGCCCAACTGCCCGGCGAAGACACCGCCGACCTGAGCGCCGAATACGCCGCTGCCGACGATCCCGACCCCGGTTCTGAATTCGGCGGCGACCGCCATGAACTGGCCGACGGCATCAGCTCGCGGCACGGTCAGCGACACCGGCCCGCCGCGCCGCGCATCCACCATGACCGTCCGGTCTCCCGACAGCTCCAGTCGCGGATGAGCCAGCAGGGTCGTCGTTGTCGCGGCGGGATCGTCACCCGACACATCGTCGACGGTGCTGGTGATGACGTATGACGCCTTGGGCAGCCGCAGGGTCACGGACCCGTCGGCGTCGTAGACCGACGCTTCGTCGGACGTGTCCGTTCGCCAGATCGTGGTCGAGTAGCTGTCGGCGGCCCGCCCGTCCCGGTTCGTGTGCACAAGTGTGAGGTCGTAGCTTTCCGGCTCGCGCTCCAGCCCGATCGGGACCGTGATCACGGTGTCGCCCTGCTCGGCGACGAGCTGCCCGCCGTAGCGCCCGTCGAGGCTGTTGGCACGAACGTCGGCGGTGACGGTGACGTTCGCGCTGCCGCCGGCCGCCACGGTGACACTCGTCGCCGACGTCGAGAACATTCCCGCCGGCGCCGGATTACCGTCCGGCGCGACGGCCTTCACCTTCAGCGACAGGGTGACCGCCGCCGATCCGTGATTGTGGAGGCTGATCGTCTCGGTGACGGGGGTGGCGTCGTGATGGGGCCAGGCCTGCCGGCCGAAGTTGACGCTTGGCGGGTCGACAGTCACCGTGGTGTCGAGTGCCCGCCCGATGTCGAGGCGACCCGCGCCCTGGGCGAACACCGACAGCGCCGGGTTCGGCCTCGCCGAGCCCATCAGCGCAGCCTTCAGTCGGGCGGGCGGCCAGGCCGGATGACGTTGTGCGAGGATCGCCGCCGCCCCCGCCACGTGCGGCGTCGCCATCGAGGTGCCGCTCATCGCCACGTAGGGCTGGCTCGCTCCGCCGCCGCTGCGAGCAGCGGTGATGTCCACCCCCGGAGCGGTGATGTCGGGCTTGACGGCGGCGTCCCCGGCTCGAGGCCCGCGGCTGGAGAACTCGGCGAGGCCGTCGGCCTTGTTCACGGCGCCCACCGCCAGAGCGGCGTCCGCGCTGGCCGGGCTGTTGACCGACGCGTCGGCGCCGTCGTTGCCCGCCGCCGCGACGAACAGGGTGCCGTACTGAGCCGTGAGCCTCTCGACGGCCTCCTCGACCGGGTCGAGGCCAGGCGTGTCGCTCCCGCCGATACTCATGTTGACCACATCGGCGCCCTGCTCGGCAGCCCACTGCATGCCCGCCAGGATCCACGACTCCGAGCAGCCGAACCGCACACAGATCTTGCCGTTGAGCAGCCGCGCTCCGGGGGCCACACCGCGATACCGCCCACCGGAGGCCGCACCGGTGCCGGCGATCGTCGACGCCACGTGGGTGCCGTGTCCGACCTGGTCCCGGTCGTCCTCGAACCCGTCCGTGAAGTTCGCGCTGGCGGCGACCCGATCCGCGAGGTCGGGATGAGCCACCTCCACGCCGGTGTCCAGCACCGCCACGGTGACGCCCGAACCGTCGTACCCGGCCTTCCACGCCACCGGCGCGCCCACCTGCGGAACGCTCTCGGCCAGCAGTGGCTTGCGCACACCGTCGAGCCACACCTTCGAGACACCCGGAACGAGGGCCCGCTTGCCGGCCCGCGCCTTGGTGATCTTGGCCCACAGGTCGCCGTCGCGGGCCGACCGCACCGCGAAACCGCGCGCCCCGGGCAGTTCCCGCGCCACCCGCGCGTCCGCGGCCTTCACGGCACCCCGCGCCGACGTCGCGGACGCGCCCCCGTAACCGACGATGAGCGGAAGATCCTTGCGCCGGTCGTCGTACCCGTACTCCACCAGCGTCGTCACCTCGAACAGCCGAGGATCCAACCGGCCCGACGACACCAACGGCAGCGCATCCACCGGGATCACTCGCTGGCGCCCTCCGGCCGACTGCGTGACGAACCGCATCTTGCCCCGCCCACGCCCGGGCTCGACGGTCACGCGTCCGCCCGCGACCGTGACCTTGTCGCCGGTCACGAGCGTCACCACACGCACGTCACCGGTCGGGCTCGTCCGCGCAACCGGCGACGACGTGGCCGCCGCCGGTTGGGCCGCCAGACCCAACGGCAGCCCGAGAGCGACGACCGCGAGGCCGCCGCTCAGCCTTGTCCTGAATCGCATGAGTCTCCCACCACTCCGTTCGGAATCCATCACCTCCTCTGTGTCGTCGATCATGAAAGCGTTACCACCCCGCGCCGCCGGCCTATCCGAGCGATCAGCGATTACCGCCTCCCGTCGGCGGTCGAGGTGCGGCCCGGCGCGTGAACGGCGTCGACGCCGAAATGATCTACCGAATGGAATGCGCCGCGCGGTCGCGGTGGTGGCCTGTGAATGCCCCGCCGGGCGCTCGTGGCCCGGGCAAGTAGAAGGCCCTGGCGGGGACTGACGTCCTGGCCAGGGCCTTCATGCTGGAGCGGGTGACGGGAATCGAACCCGCACTGTCAGCTTGGGAATTGCCGATGGGCGGCAGGCCGTAGGGCCGGCGGCCTGGTCACGGCGTTCCCCTGGTGGCCCGGGTTGACCCCGGCTGTCCTGGCCTAATGGCACGCTAATGGCACGGGATACCCGTCCTCGAACGGCTCGTCATGCCATCGGAAGCCGGCCTCGTCGTCCTCAATGCTCAACAGGAACTCAGCCACCTGGCGGCCGTCCGAATGGGCCATCGTGAAGGCGGCCCGTTCGGCGTCGTAGGCCCGATCCATCGCCACGGCGTCCTCTGCGTCGACGGCGGCGTTCCAGGCGGCGAAGAGGGGACGCAGCGGCTCGAACCCCGACAGCGGACGGAATCGGCCATACGTCCACGGAAAGTCACGGCTCTGCTCGTCGAGCTCGCCGACCAGCTCGCCCCAGTGGTACAGCCGGCACACCCTGCCCGCGTCCACCGCGACAGCGTAGGCGGCGCTGGTGCGGTCAGATCTGGTGCGGTGTGGGTGACTCGGGAAGACCGAGGGCAAGCCGGCGTAGCCGGCGCGGCAGCCGATCGCCAAAGCTCGACGGCGGCCAGCCACCCTGGCGATCGTCACGGCCTGTCCCGATCGTCGCTCTCTAGCTGATGCG
Organism: Micromonospora sp. URMC 106; assembly: GCF_051386395.1. Taxonomy (NCBI): domain Bacteria; kingdom Bacillati; phylum Actinomycetota; class Actinomycetes; order Micromonosporales; family Micromonosporaceae; genus Micromonospora; species Micromonospora sp. URMC 106. The sequence goes on along the minus strand of NZ_JBPQTP010000133.1, from coordinate 2,746 downwards.
GGCGCGGCAGCCCGTCGGCTGTCGGCGGCTTCCCGCCCCGGCGTCGCAGACGGCCGGGGCGGCTTGCCGCCGGACGGGACCACCGCGCCCGCACCGCGCGCAGCGCGGTGCCTTGATCCAGAACAGAAGAATCCGGCAACAACCCGAGGAACCTTGGAGAGTCGGGAAGGAAGAGGTCCCGCCTTACGCTCTGTGCGTCGCGTCCGCACACGTCCGGCGACGGCTGCACGCCCGGCTCCGTCCGTGCCCGCACTCGTCAGGACCCGCGTGAACAAGACCGGCAGTGAGACTGGGCTGGACCGCAGGGAGGAACGGCGAGGGCATCCTGACTTCCTGGTACGAGTAAGACTTGCGGGATTTGTGGGACCGCCGTGCTCCAATAGGGACACGAAGCCGGTACCACGGTCGATCAACGCCCAGACCATGGGCGGCGGGCACGCGGCATGGAGCGATTGTCTCCGTGACCGATTCACCCTTGTGGTCGTCTTCTCATGCCGGCACGTCGTGGCGCACACCCGCCCTGCGGGGTCCGTTACGTCGGTGGCGTGGCACGTGGGTCCGCCGCCCGAGCTCGGAGCGCCCGCTCCGGGACCGCCGGTGGGTGACCGCCACGACCACTTGGAGAGAAGCATGATCGACGAGGACCTGTCCACGCCCGTCCTTGACGGCGAGGCGCTGTTGACGGACCAGGCCTTCGAGGCCATCGAGGACGCGGGCTTGGAGGAGACCGAGTCGGCCGGTGTGGCCTGGAGCCGATGGAACGCCGAGCCGATGCCCGCACTGCCGAAGATGGCCGCCGTGCGGCGCGCCTACGACGCGGCGGTGAACGACCCTCTTCCCGAAAAGTTCGCCTGGGCGCTGGCCGCCGCCGTGACGGACCCCGCCAGCCTTCGCGCCGCCCTCAATTCGAGGCGCACCATGCCCGTGGTCGGAGGGCGGTTCGAGTTCATCGAGGTAGACCTGTGGACGCCTGCGGTGACGCCGATGGTGACTAACCACCGCGCCTTCGCTGAGCGGGTATATCCCGCATCCGGATCCGCCGGAGCGCTCGGGCCGCTGCGAGGTCCCATGTCGGACAAGGGGGTGACCTCGACGCTGCGCACTGAGGCCCGCGACGTGTCGCACGTGCTGGCTGAGGCCGAGCGGGCCAGAACCTTCATCCTGGGTGAGAATCCGCTCGCCGAGTCGATCGCCGAGCGCGGCATCATGATGCCGGTGGACGTTGTCTACAGCGAAATCCACCACGAGGATGGCGAACCCCCGGCCTGTCTCCTCACGACCGCCGAGGGCTCCAGCCGGGTCACCAACGCGCACCAGGTGCTCGGCATTACCGACGCCCGGACGGTGATGTATGAACTGCCGGCTGACCGGGACAACTTCCGGCGCATGGTCAACGCTGTCCTGGTTGAGGATCCGGATGAGCCGGGCCTGACTGTACGGGCGGCGGAGAAGCGGCGCGGGCGTCGCAACGCGCTGATCATTCGAGCGCGTGTGATCTTGCGGTTCGTGCCAACCGAGGCATCCGCATACGACTACGCGCAGGCCGTTGGCGGCTACCTGGGCATGTTGCACGTCAACGGGCCGCGACCCTGGTCCACCACCGGGAAGAACGAGGCCATGGCGGAGTCGGTGGTCCGGGCTCTGCGCCATCAGGCCGCCATCAGTCAGGTGGAGCACGACTACATCGCCGGCCTGATGGATCCCGAGGCGGCCACTCGGCATGGCTTTCCCGGCGACCCGGACGCCCAGGCCGCCTATGTCATCGCCACCATGCTGAATCCGGCGTTCCGGCCGATCGTCTCCCGAGCGATCCGGGACGTCACGGCCGCCGCGCAAGCCTCGGCTGCCGCGAAGGCGGAGGTGGCCGCAGAGCTCGCGCTGCGTCCGATCCGGAGCCTAGCTAGCAGCTTGCCGGCCCAGGACCCGGCCCGCCGTCGCATCGAGGAGATGCAGCCGGCCTACCGCAGAGCCTGCCGGATGAAGCTCTACGCCTCTGGGACGTGGCGGGTAACCGGCCGGTCGCCCCAAGAGCTGCTTGACGACGCCCTGGCGGAACTCGCCGCCTCAGCTGGCACCGCGACCGGTGCGGGCGACTACTCCACCCGCACCGAACTGGCGGCGCTGGCCCAGTTCCACCTCACGCGGTCGGGCGCCCTGCGCCGCGAGGCGTTCGGAAGCGGCGGCACCACCCAGGACAAGCGAGGACCGCAGGACATCCTCCGGGCGATGCTCGAAGACAGACAGGGCCTTCATCTACTCCACCAAGCGATCGTCGACGGCCGAGCCGGTCGCGCACCTGGAGTGGTAGACGAGAACGGACACCCGGTCCACGGGCGCGTAGACGACCACGGCGTCCTCCTCTCCGACCCAGACGGCGCAGGGGCCGAGATCACCGACCGGTGGCTCCGGGACGAGGCGTTCCCGCGGCCCGGTCTGAGCCGGCCCATGCCGGCGCCCCCGGTGTCAGAGACCCCCGAGATGAAGCTCGCCCGGCTCAAGACCGCCGTCCTCCGCTCTCTCGAGACGCTCGAGGAACAGGTCGAGAGCCTCGAGCAGCACACCGACGAAGACGACACGCCGCTCATCGAACTTCAGGGCTGGTCCACCGAGGCGCTACTCCAACGCCTCGATGACATTCGCAGCAGGATGTCGTTCTGGAACGGGCTCGCCAGCCGGATGGCGAGGCGCGAGCGTCCCACCACCGACGGTCAGTGAACGTCATGGTGGGGGGGCCGCCCAACCGGCG
>NZ_JBPQTP010000132.1:0-17837 GCF_051386395.1 Micromonospora sp. URMC 106 | reverse complement strand
GGCACGGTGCTCGTGAGCACCTCGTCGGCGCACGCCGACACCCTGTTCGCCGACGCGTTCTCCGACGGCGCGGCCGACGGGTGGTCCCGCTCCGGCGGGAGCTGGTCGGTGGTCACCGACGGCTCGTACGCCTACCGCCAGTCCGGCACCGGCAGCGACGCCCGCGCCCTGGCCGGCGCGGGCACCTGGACCGACTACGGGGTGCAGGCCCGGGTCCGGCCGACCGGCTTCGGCGGGGCGAACCGGCACGTCGGGGTGATCGCCCGGGCGCAGAGCACCAGCAGCTACTACGCGCTGGTGGTGACCGCGAGCGGCGGCGTGCAGCTGATCCGCCGCTCCGGCGGCGACCCGGTGTCGCTCGGCTCCGCCCCGGCCGGGGTCACCGTGGGCGCCTGGGCGACCCTGCGCCTGGAGGCGGTCGGCAGTTCGCTGCGCGGCTACGTCGACGGCGCGCTGCTGGTGCAGGCCACCGACGCGACGTTCGCCGCCGGGCGTATCGGCCTGGCCACCTCGTACGCCAGCGCCACCTTCGACGACGTCGAGGTGGCCACGGCGACCGGGGCGCCGCCCACGGGCGGGCCGAGCGGCGGACCGACCCTGCCGCCGACGAGCCCGCCGATCGACCCGGGCGCCCCGCCGATCGGGTTCGCCTCGGTCGACGCGCTCGGTCAGGACGGCACCACCGGCGGGGCGGGCGGCCCCACCGTCACGGTGGACACCGCCGCCGAGTTGCTCACCGCGATCGGCACGGCCGGCCCGCTGACCGTGCGGGTGGACGGGATGATCGCGCTGCCCGGCCCGATGCACGACGTCACCTCGGACAAGACCATCGTCGGCGTCGGCGCGAACTCCGGCATCACCGGCGGCGGGCTGAACATCGGCCTGCCGGTCAGCGACGCGACCAGCCCGCCGGCGAACGCCGTGCACAACGTGATCGTGCGGAACCTGAACTTCCGCGACACCGTCGACGACGCGATCAACGTGCAGATGTTCTCCCACCACGTCTGGATCGACCACAACGACCTGGCGTACGGCTACGACGGGCTGATCGACATCAAGCGGGGCGCCAGCTACGTGACGGTGTCCTGGAACCACACCCACCACCACACGAAGAACATGCTGCTCGGGCACGACGACCGCAACGCCGCCCAGGACGTCGGCAACCTGAAGGTCACGTACCACCACAACTGGTTCGACCGGACGCCGCAGCGCAACCCGCGGGTCCGCTACGGCGACCCGGTGCACGTGTTCAACAACTACTTCGTCTACAACACCGACGTCGGCGTGGCCTGCCAGCTCGACTCCGGCTGCGTGGTCGAGGGCAACTACTTCGAGGACGTCGAGGTGCCCTGGTCGATCAGCTACGCCGGGGACCGGGGCCGGATGGTCGCCCGCGACAACGTGCTCGCCGGCACCAGCGAGCCCGGCGACGCGGGCGGCACCGTCCAGGAGCCGCGCACGTTCTACCCGTACACGCTGACCGACCCGGCCGCCGTGAAATCGGTCGTCACGGCGGGCGCCGGCACCGGCCGGCTCCCCTACTGACCGTTCGTCTCCCCGCACCGCCGGGCCCGGTTCGGCGCCGGGCACCGGCCCGGCGGTCGGGGCGCACCACACCCCAAGAGATCGATATTTATCGATCATTCCGTCACCACCAGGGAGGTCCCGTGCACCACTCCGACACTCGTCGGCGGAGGCACCGCCGAGGGTTCCTCACCGCGATCGGGGCCGCGCTCGTCGCGGTCGCCCTCGCCGTCGGCATGGCCGCCACCGCCTACGCCGACACGCTCTTCTCCGACGACTTCTCCGACGGCAACTCGTCCGGCTGGACGGCCTCCGGCGGAAGCTGGTCGGTGACCGGCGACAGCGCGCGGGCGCTGCGGCAGAGCAGCACCAGCAGCGACGCCCGCTCACTGGCCGGCACGTCGAGCTGGACGGACTACTCCGTCCAGGCCACGGTCAAGCCGACCGCGTTCAACGGAACGAACCGGTTCGTCGCGCTGCTCGCCCGCGTGCAGAGCAACACCAGCTACTACTACCTGGCGCTGCGCAGCAACAACACGGTCGAGCTCAAGCGGCTGACCAGCGGCTCCTCCACCACGCTGGACACCGCGCCCGTCCCGGTCGCCACCGGCAGCACCTACACCCTGCGGCTGGACGTGGCCGGCGGCTCGCTCAAGGGGTACGTCAACGGCGCCCTGCTCACCGAGGCGACCGACACCCAGTACGCCAGCGGCCGGATCGGCGTGGCGACCTTCTACGCCAGCGCCGACTTCGACAACGTGCAGGTCACCTCGGGCGGCCCCGGGCCCACGCCGACGCCGACCAGCCCGACGCCCACGCCGACCGGCAACCCCGGCCCGAACGTGGCCGACGGCTGGGCCTCGGTCGACGCGTGGGGCCAGAGCGGCACGACCGGCGGCGCCGGCGGCCCGACCGTCACGGTCACCACGGCCAACCAGTTCATCGCCGAGGCGGCGTCGAGCGGCCCGAAGATCATCCAGGTCAGCGGGATGATCGCGCTGCCCGGGCCGATGCACGACGTCACCTCGGACAAGACGATCGTCGGCGTCGGCGCCAACTCCGGCTTCACCGGCGGCGGCCTCAACATCGGTCTGCCGATCGACAACGCGGTCACCGCGCCGCCGGCCAACGCCGTGCACAACGTCATCATCCGCAACCTCAACTTCCGCGACTGGGCGGACGACGCGATCAACGTGCAGATGTTCTCCCACCACATCTGGATCGACCACAACACCTGGACCACCGGGGCGGACGGCGGCGTCGACATCAAGCGCGGCTCGTCGTACGTGACGGTCTCCTACAACCACGCCGACGGCACCGACAAGAACATGCTGCTCGGCCACGACGACGGCAACGCCGCCCAGGACACCGGGCGGCTGAAGGTCACCTACCACCACAACTTCTTCGACAACACCAACCAGCGCAACCCCCGGGTCCGCTTCGGCGACCAGGTGCACGTCTACAACAACTACTACCTGAACACCGGGAACTACGGCGTCGCGTCGACGCAGAACGCCGGGGTCATCGTCGAGGGCAACCACTTCGAGAACGTCGACGACCCGTACCACCTGGCGGAGGGCTCCTCCGGCGACGGCCGGCTGGTCGCCCGCAACAACTGCCTGGTCAACTCCGGCGCCGGTCAGACCGGCGGCAGCGTGGCCAACCCGCCGTACGCGTACACCGTGGGCACCGCCTGCGACACGAAGGCCGTGGTCACCGCGCAGGCCGGGGTGGGCCGCGTCGGGCCGCCCGGCGGGCCGACCACCCCGCCGGTCACCACGCCGCCGCCGACCGCCACGCCGACCCCGACGCCGACCGTGCCGCCGGCCGGCGGCCTGGTCGGCTGGGCCACCCAGAACGGCGGCACCACCGGCGGCGCCGGCGGTCAGACCGTGACCGTCTCCGACGGCCAGGCGCTCGCCGACGCCCTGGAGTCCTCGTCACCGCTGGTCATCCGGGTGCAGGGCGCGCTCACCATGCCCGACACCATGAACGACGTGCGGAGCAACAAGACCGTGCTCGGCGTCGGCAACGCCACGCTTGACAACGGGCTGAACATCAGCGGCGCCAGCAACGTCATCGTCCGCAACCTGACCTTCCGGGGCTGGGACGACGACGCGATCAACGTGCAGAACTCGCGCAACGTCTGGATCGACCACAACACCTTCGACGGCGGCTACGACGGCGCGGTCGACATCAAGCGGGCGTCCGACTTCGTCACCGTCTCGTGGAACCGGGTCACCAACCACACCAAGAGCATGCTGCTCGGCCACGACGACGGCTTCACCGACGACATCGGCCACCTGCGGGTCACCTACCACCACAACTGGTTCGACGGGAGCAAGGAGCGCCACCCGCGCGTCCGGTTCGGCGACCCGGTGCACGTGTTCAACAACTACTACTACGGCGCGGACTACGGCGTGGCGTCCACCATGGGCGCCGGGGTGCTGGTCGAGGGCAACCACTTCGAGAACGTGACCCGACCCACCGCCGTCGGCTACGCCGAGTCGGACCCGGGTGACCTGGTCCAGCGGAACAACATCTTCACCAACTCCGGCGCACCGGAGAGCGCGGGCGACGTCGCCCCCGTCCCGTACGCGTACCAGCTCGACGACGCGAGCGGGATCAAGGCGGCCGTGACCGCCGGGGCCGGCGCCGGCCGGATCAACCCCTGAGGCGCACCGGGGGCGGCGGCCGGTGCGGCCGTCGTCCCCGGGGCACCCACCCGCACCGCCCGAGATCGCCCACCCCGCGCCCCGGAACGCCCGCGTCCCGGGGCGCGGGGCGCGCCGCGCGGCGGCGGCGGTAGCGTGGCGCCACATCACGGCCCGTGGGGCGGACTCCCCCGCCGGCGTGGCGCTCGCGATCGTACGGAGGAGGGTGCATGTCCCACGGCGAGGAGCCGTTCGCGGCACGCGAGGACGCGACCTCGCGGCCCAGCTTCGACCTCACGCTGCGCGGCTACGACAAACGGCAGGTCGACCGGTACGTCGAACGGGTCGACGGCGAGCTGTCGGCGCTGGCCGCCGAGCGGGAACGGGCCTCGGGCCAACTGCGGGAGCTGACCGCGGAGCTGCACCGGCTGCGCGCGGAGGTCGCCGAGCTGCGCGAGCGGCCGGCGCAGCCGGACCGGGCCTCGTTCCGGGACCTGGGCCCGATGGTCGACCAGATCCTGGCCCTGGCCGAGAAGCAGGCCGCGGTCATCACCGACGCCGCCGACCAGCGGGCCGCCGAGCTGCGCGCCGAGGCGGAGCAGGCGCTCACCCAGGCCCGGGAACAGGCCGCCACGACGCTGCGCGAGCTGGCGGAGGAGACGGCGGCGCGGCGCGCCGAGGACGAGCGGGAGCACGAGGAGCGCCGCGCCAACGCCCAGGCCGAGCTGGCGCGGATCCGCGAGGCGGCGGAGCGGCTGCGGGCGGCCGGCGAGGCGGCGCACGACCACGCGCTCCAGGAGGCCAAGCGGATCGACGAGCAGAGCGCCCAACAGCTCGAACAGGCCCGCGCCGAGGCCGAGGCGTTCCTGACGGCGGCCCGTACCCAGATCCAGCAGGAGGTGCAGGCGGCGCGCGCGAAGACCCAGCAGGAGCTGGGCCAGTGGCAGGCCAGCGTGGAGCGGGAGATCAACGAGCGGCGGTCCGCCGCCGAGCAGGAGGTCACCGAGCAGCGCGCGGCGGCCGAGCGGGAGCTGGCCGCCCAGCGTACGGCGGCCGAGCAGGAGATCGCGACGCTGATCGCCGAGGCGCAGCAGTACGCGGCCAAGGTCCGCCAGCGCGCCGACGAGCAGGCCGCGACCCATCAGCAGCAGCTCGTCGCGGCGCAGCAGGGCATCCGGGACCGCCGGGAGGCGCTGGCCCGGTTGCAGTCCGAGCTGGACATCGCGCAGCAGCAGCTCGCCCAGGCGCGGCAGGAGAGCGGCAGCGCCGAGCGCGAGTACACGGAGCTGCAGCAGCGCCTCGTCCAGACCCGGCAGGAGCTGACCGACGAGCTGCACCGGCTGGACGAGGCTCGGCGGGCCGCGGACTCCGCCGAGCAGCACGCCAAGGAGGTCCGCGCCCGGGTGAAGCGGGAGGCGAAGCGGGTGGCGGACCTGGCCGCGGCGGCGGTCATGGCGGCCGCCACGGGCGGCGCGGAGACCGCCGAGTACCCGCAGGTGGCCGCCCGGCCGCGCGCCGACCGGCCGGTGGTGCCCGTCGCCGGCCCGCCGGCGGCCGGGTCCGGCGACGGGGCGGACGGGGCCGGCGACACGGCGGGCACCTCGCCCGACGACGACGGGCGGGCACCGGCCGGCGCCTCGCCGCAGCCCCCGGGCGACCCGGTGGTGGCCGCCGGCTGACCCGTCGGCGGCTCGCCGGTGTGCGGGGCGGCCGGCGCGGGGGCGTCACCGCCGGGGACGCGGCGGCCCGGCCGCCGCGTCCCGCAGGTCAGGGACGCATCTCGTACGCGCCGCTGAGCGCCGCGACCCGCGCCCAGACCCGGGCCGTGCGCTCCGCGTCCGCGACGGGCCGGCGGACGTGCGCCAGCGCCCAGGACGCCTGCGCCTCGGTGGCGGCGGCCCTGCCGTGCAGCTCGGTGGCGTACCCGGAGAAGTCGCGGACCAGCACGTCGAAGATCTCGTCGAGCACGTCGCGGTCCAGGCCGGTCAGGCCGGCCTGCTCCAGGATCAGGTGGCCGTAGACGATCAGCGCGAAGAGCTGGCCGAGGGCGAGCAGGAAGTCGAGGTCACGCTGCTGCTCCTCGCTCGGGGCGTGGGCGGCCAGCAACGCGCAGAAGCCGTCTGCCTGCTCCCGGAAGCGGGCGACGTTCGGCACGTCGGCGTGCGCGTCGTAGGCGGCCCGCCAGTCGTGGAACCGGATCGCGCCGAGGCCCCGGGCCGGGCCCTGCCGGAAGAGGAACTCGTCGTCGGCGGGGTCGTGCCGGGTCGGCACCGGCGGGTGGTCGACCGGGTGGAACAGGTAGTTCGCCATGAACTTCAGGATCAGCGCGAGGTTGACGTGCACCGTCCCCTCGAGCTTGGGCAGCCCCCGGATGTCCTTGGCGGCCTTGTCGAAGTACGTGTCCGCCTCGAAGCCCTTCGCGGCGATGACGTCCCAGAGCAGGTCGATGACCTTCTCGCCCTCGGTGGTGACCTTCATCTTGGTCATCGGGTTGAACAGCAGGTACCGCCGGTCGTCCGGGCCGGCCGAGCGGAAGTAGTCCACCGCCCGGTCGCTGAACAGCTTCATGGCCACCAGGCGGGCGTACGCGTCGGTCAGCTCGCGCCGGACGTGCGGGAAGTCGGTGACCCGCCGGCCGTAGAGGACCCGGTTGTGGGCGTGGGTCACCGCCTCGTACATGGCGTGCTCGCAGATCCCGATGGAGGCGGTGCACAGGTTGAACTTGCCCACGTTGACCGTGTTAAGGGCGGCGTCGAACGCGGCCCGGCCGGTGTGCAGCACGTCCTCGGCGCGCACCGGATAGTCCTCCAGGCGGAACTCGCTGACGTACATCTGCGCGTTCACCACGTTGCGGACCAGGTGGTACGCGGGGTGGCGGCTGTCGGCGGCGAAGAAGACGTAGCCGTCCGGGCCCGCCACGTCGGCGCGGCGGCCGAAGACCGAGACCAGCCCGGCGACGTTGCCGTTGCCGATGTAGTACTTGGCGCCGGTGGCGCGGAACCCGCCCGCCCCGTCGGGCGTGAGGAGCATGTCCGTGGAGTAGATGTCCGCGCCGTGCGCGCGTTCGGACAGGCCGAACGCCATCACGTGGCCGTCGTCCAGCAGCGCGGCCGCGCGGGACCGGGCGGCGGCGTTGTCGCTCTGCCAGACCGGGCCCAGGCCGAGCACGGTGACCTGCCAGGTGTACCAGTAGCCGAGGCCGTAGAAGCCGAGGATCTCGCTGAGCGCGGCGTTGCGGGCGGTGTCCCAGCGCTTCGCGGGGTCGCCTCCGCCCTCGGCGGCGGGCGTGCAGAACGCGGCGAAGAGCCCCTCCTTCGCGGCGAAGTCCAGGAAGTCGCCGTACCACTCGTGCCGGTTGTAGGTGTCGAGCAGCGCCTCCTTGCCCCGGCCCTCGAACCAGTCGACGGTCGCACGCAGCAGTCGGCGGGACTCGTCGTCGAGGTGGGCGGGGTCGTAGGTGCGCGGGTTGAGCAGCGGCGAGTCCGCCACGGCGGGACTCCCTTCGATCGGGTGGTCAGTGGTCCAGGGTGCGCAGGGTGGCCAGCACGTCGTCGAGCCAGGCCAGCACCATCCGCTCGTACGCGATGCCGCCGCGCAGCACGACGTGCTGGAGCGCCTGCCCGGCGTCGAGCGCGGCGGGGTCGGGGAAGTCCCGTTCCTCGCCGGCCAGGTAGCGGGCGAGCGTGGCCTCGTGGGTGGCGCGGTAGCGCTCGACCTCGGCGACGAGCGCGGCGCGGCCGGCGGCGTCGTCGAAGGCGGCCCCACGGATCTTGACGGCCAGCTCGTGGCGCACCGCCTCCGGCTGGACGGGGGCACGCAGCCAGGTGACCAGCGCGGACCGGCCGGCCGGCGCCACCGAGAAGGAACGCTTGTCGGGGCGGCCGTCCTGGCCGATCTCCTCGGCGGTGACCCAGCCGTCGGCCTCCATCCGCTTCAGGACGCGGTAGATCTGCTGGTGGGTCGCCGTCCAGAAGCGGCCGATGGAGCGCTCGAAGCGCCGGGCCAGCTCGTAGCCGGACCCGGGCTGTTCGAGCAGGGACACCAGGATCGCGTGTTCGAGCGCCACGCCGCCATCTTGCTATGCAACTCGTTGCATAGCAAGATGGCGCCGGCGGTTGCCCTACACTCGCTCGCGGCGGGCGGTAGCGCAGAGGTCGTCGCGCCTCCCTCTCATGGAGGAGGACGCCGGTTCGATTCCGGTCCGCCCGCCGCCCGGGCCTCGCCCGCCCGATCCGTGCGGGCCGTAGCGCAGCGGTCGTCGCGCCCGGTCTCCGAAACCGGGAGGACGCCGGTTCGAATCCGGCCGGCCCGCATCCCCTAGACTCCCCCGGCGAGCGGGTCGTAGCGCAGCGGTCGTCGCGCCCGACTGCACATCGGGAGGACGCCGGTTCGATCCCGGCCGGCCCGCTCCCGACGGGAACGGGGACGCCGAGGTGGAGCGCCGACGCGAGCGAGAAAAGCAACTGCGGATCCTCCGGTACGCGTCACCGCCGCCGATGGTCGCCGCCGTCACCGCCCGCCGGCTCGCCGGGGACTGGCGGGGCGCCTGCGCGGCCGGACTGTTCGACGCGCACATCGACCTGCGGGACGTGGCGTCCCGGTACGGTGCGGACGACGCCGCCCGGATCGAAAGCGAACTGCGCGGGTTCGCACCGGACCTGCTGCGCCGGTTCCTGCCCCGCACGTCCTCGCTGGCGCTCGTGCCCACGGCTCGGGTCGTGCTGTCCCGGCTGGCCGAGCCGGTGCGCACCCGCCCGGGCCTGCGCCGTCGGGGCACCCCGCTGCTGGTCGCCACCCTGCCCGCCACCGACCGCCGCCCCCAGCGTGTCGCGCTGCGCGTCACCGACAGCCTGGACCTGCCGAACGCCTGGTACGACCTGCCTGACTGGTGCTGGCACGCGGACGCGGTCGCCGCACGCCGTTGGGCGTACGGGGCGTCGGACGACCGGCTCGCGTGGCACACGGCGGACGGGCGCCCACACCGGCAGGGCGAGTCCACGCCGACCGGCTCTCCGGCCGACCGGGCGGGCGAGGTGGAGACGGTCGGCGCGCTGCTCGCGGCGGGGCGCACGATCGCGGCGTACGAGGCGGCGGGCTGGACGGTCGACGCGGCCGGGGGCGCCCACTGGTACACGGGGTGGCCGACGGTGGAGCAGGTGCTCGAATGGCACGTCGCGGCGCTGCCCGTGCTCGCCGCCGAGGCCCGCCGCCTCGCCCGCCGCTACGGCGCGACGACGCTGCACCTGGTCAACTCGCCCCTCGCCGTCGACGTGGCCGACGGCGGCGCCCTGACCGTCCGGGCCGCCGCGCCGGGTTCCCCGCGGGGCGGGCCGACCGTGTTCGGCACGCCCGCGCCGATGGACGTCGCGCTGCTGCGCTGGGGGATGCTGACGCCGGACGAGCTGCACCCGCTGGTACACGAGGCGTTGTTCCCCGGTCGGACGCAGGCGTGGCGGGTCCCGGAGCCCGCGCCACCGCCGCCGTTCCGCGTGCGGTGTGGACCGGACTGGCACCTCGTCCGGGTCGCCGACAACCGGATCGAGACCCCGCACCACACCGATGAGGAGCTGCGCCGGGAGTTCCTGCTCGCCGGCCTGGGCGGCCCGATCGGCGGCTGCGCGGCGGCGGTACGGGCCTGGCGTACCGGGATGAAGCCGGTCCCGAAGGAGATCCGCAAGCTCCGTCGGGACCTGTTCGGGCGAGCCTTCCACGGCGACACGGAGGGACTGCTCTCCCTCATCTTCGACGGCATGGATCCCGGACTGCGCGACGGCGCCGGAGGCACGCTGATGCACCGGCTGGCGTTCGTGGACCACACCCTGATGCTGCCGATCCTCACCGCCGCCGGGCTCCGCGTCGACGAGCCCGACCGGGACGGGAACACCCCGATGCACGCCGCCGCCGCGGCGGCGGCCACCGAGGTGATGGCGGCCCTGGTCGACGCCGGCGCGGACCCCGACGCGGTGAACCGGGAGGGTCGCACCGCCGCCGAGGTGCTCGCGGCGGCCCGGCGGACGGGCGGCTGATCATCCGCTGTCGGTGGCCTTCGGTATGCTCCCGCGCGGCGAGGCCGTAGCGCAGAGGTCGACGCGCCTTGACAGCAAGCTGGAGGACGCCGGTTCGAATCCGGCCGGTCTCGCCGCCACCCCCCACGGAGGAGCATCGTGTCCGTCGACCGCGCCGAGCTGGCGGCCTGCCTGGCCGTCCTCGCCCACCTCGACGACGCCGACCTGGACGAGGCGACCCGGCAGGAGCTGGAACGGGCGGTCACCGCCGCCCACCGGGGCGTGAAGAGGCGCGCGAAGGCCCGCCGCGACGCCGCCACCCGGGCCGCGGACCGCGCGCTGCTGGCCGGCGCCACCCGCTTCCACACCGAGATCCCCGACCCCGCGCCGCCCGGTCCCGCCGGGACCGACCGACCCGCCGCCGGGACCGCGGGCACGGCCTCCGACGGCGGCGCCGGGACCGGGGCCGACGGGCCCGGCGGGAGCCCGTTCGGGCCGGCGGGGCGCGGGGCGCTGCGCCGGGCGCGGCACTGCTACGTGTGCAAGCAGCCCTACCGGCAGGTGGACGTGGACTACCACCTCATGTGCCCGCCGTGCGCGGCGGAGAACCGCGAGCGGCGGCACGCCCGCTGCGACCTGACCGGTCGCACCGCCGTGGTGACCGGCGGTCGGGTGAAGATCGGTTTCCACACCGCGCTCAAGCTGCTCCGCGACGGCGCCGAGGTGATCGTGACGACCCGGTTCCCCCGCGACGCGGCCCGCCGCTTCGCCGCCGTGCCGGACGCCGACGACTGGGCCGACCGGCTCTACGTGCACGGGCTGGACCTGCTCGACCTGGCCGGCACCCTCGACTTCGTCGCGCTGGTCGGGCGGCGCTTCGCCGGGCTGGACATCCTCGTCAACAACGCCGCGCAGACGCTGTACCGGCCGGAGGCGTACCACCGGGAGGTCCGGGCGGCCGAGTCCGCGGCGCTGGAGGGGCCGGCGGCACGGATCGCGATCGGCGCCGCGCCGGCCGGCCCGACGGCGCAGCGGCTGCCCGTCGGGCTGGACGCGTTCTTCCCCGCCGGGCGGGTGGACGAGACGGGCCAGCCGCTCGACCTCCGCGAGGTCAACTCGTGGGTGCTCAGCGACGCCGACGTGAGCCCGCACGAGTGGTTGCAGGTGCACGTGGTCAACGCCTTCGCGCCCTTCCTGCTCACCTCCCGGCTGCGCCCGCTGATGCAGGCGAGCGCCCACCCGCAGCGGCACGTCGTGCAGGTGTCGGCGATGGAGGGCAGCTACTCCCGCTCCGGCAAGACCACCCGGCACCCGCACACCAACATGGCCAAGGCGTCGCTGAACATGCTGGTCCGCACGGTCGCCGCCGACTACCTGGCCAGCGGCATCCACATGAACAGCGTGGACACCGGCTGGGTCACCGACGAGCGGCCGCACCCCGACAAGACCGCCCAGCGGAAGCTCGGCTTCCGGCCCCCGCTCGACGTGGTCGACGGGGCCGCCCGCGTCTACGACCCGATCGTGCGGGGCGTGCGCGGCGCCCCGGTGAGCGGCCAGTTCCTCAAGGACTACCGGAGTGTGCCCTGGTGACCGACCCGACGCCGGTGCGGTGCCCGGCCATCGCCGACCCCGACGCCGGTCTGGCCCACCCGGGCGACTTCGACCCGCTGCTGGTCCGCCTCGCGGTGCCGGACGCCGTCGTCGCGCCCGAGGAGTTCCCGCGCGGCACGGTGCAGCCCGACGGCCGGCTCGACCTGTGCAAGCAGGGCGTCGGCCCGGTGCAGACCGCCCGGATCGTGGCGGCGGCGGTCGACTCCCCGCTGGTGCGCCACCTGCTGCTGGGCACCAACGGCCTCGGCACGGACGGCGCCCGGGCGGTGGCCGACGCGCTCCGCCCGGGCCACCACCTCCAGACGCTCTACCTGGGTTGCAACCGGATCGACCCGGCCGGGGTGGACGCGCTCGCCGCGCGACTGGCCGGCGACGACACCGTGCGGGCGCTGTGGCTCAAGCGCAACCCGGTCGGCGACGAGGGCGTCCGGCGGCTCGCCGCCGCGCTCGCGGTGAACTCGGCCATCCGCACGCTCGACCTGGTCAACGTCGGGATGAGCGTCCGCGGGCTGGCCGCGCTCGCCGAGGCGCTGACCGTCCGCGAGCGGCCGGTGCAACGGCTCTTCCTCGGCGGCAACGGCTTCGGCCCTGACGCCGTGCCGGTGCTCGGCGCGCTGGTCCGCTCCGCCGGGGTCCGGGAGCTCTACCTGGCGGCGAACCACCTCGGGGACTCCGGCGTCGCCGCCCTCGCCGAGCTGGCCGACGGGGTGGACGTGACGCTCGGGCTGGGCGGCAACGGCATCACCCCGGCCGGGGTGGCGGCGCTGGCCCGGCACCTGGGGGCCTGGCGGGCGCTGGACCTGGCCCGGCCACCGTCGGAGCGGGCGCTCGGCGCGCGCGGCAACGTGGTCGGCGACGAGGGCGCGGCGGCGCTCGCCGAGGCGCTGCCCGCCGCCCGGCTGCGCCGGCTGGACCTGCGGCGTACGGAGATCGGCGGGCGGGGCGCGCGGCGGCTCGTCGAGGCCGTCGAGGGCCACCCGACGCTGGAGTACCTGGGCATCAACGGGGGCGTGCCGCGCCGGCAGCGTCGCCGGGCCTCGGCGCTGCTCGCCGAGCGGCCGGTCACCGCGCCGCACGAGGACATCCGGGCCATCGCGAGCGTCTACCGGTGAACCCGCCCGTCGTCGACGAGATCCGCACCTGGCAGCGGATCCGCCGGTACGCCGTGCCAGCCGCGATGGTCGAGGGGTGCACGGCGGCCCGGGAGGCCGGCGACTGGCGGGCCGCCTGCGCGCGGGGACGGGTCGACGTGACGTTCGACCTGGCCGAGGTGGCCCGGGAGCACGGCCGCGCCCGGGCCGACCGGATCGAGACGGATCTCGGCGTGCTCGCCCCGGACCTGCTGCGCTGGCACCTGCCCCGGGTGCTCGGCGGCCGCACCGGCGTGGCCACCCACCAGCGGTTCCTGCTGTCCACGTGGGACGGGCGCTTCGGCGACGACGACGTCGCGCTGGTGGTGGACACGCCGAAGACCGTGGACGGGTCGCAACGGCTGCGGCTGAGCGTCCGCCCCGTGCAGGCGGGCGAGGCCGCCCCGCAGGACCTGCCGCCGGCGTACTGGAGCGCCGCGCACGTCGACGGCCTCGCCGGCGCGTACGGCGGCTCGCCGGCCCGGCTGCCCGGCTTCGAGCCCGACGGCACGGTCCGGCCGTTCCAGGCGTACGCGACGGCGGTCGACCCGGGCGACCCGGCGAACCGGCCCGAGGTCTTCGACCGGCTGGTCGCCGGCGGTGAGCTGGCCCGAGCGTGGGCGGTGTCCGGCGTCGACCTCGACCCGGAGGTCCCGGAGAGCTACTACCTGAACCGCGAGGTCGAGATCGCCGCGCGCGGCTGCCTGGTCCCCCTCGGGCTGGACGCCGAGCTGGCCCGGCTGGAGGCCCGCCACGGCGTCGGGCGGGTCATGATCTGGTCCGGGTGGCGACCGGTGGTCGAGGTGCGCCGGCGGGGCGACGGCACGGTGGCCGCCGCGTTCGTCGGTTGGGAGCAGGAGCACTTCGCCCGCCTCCGCCTCGCCGGCGTGGTCCACGAGCGACCCGCCGACCTGGACCTGCTGCGGCACGGCCTGCTCGACCCGGCCGAGCTGCACCCCCTGGTGCGCCGGGCCCTGTTCGCGTCGGCACCCTCCACGCCGGACGGCGCGGCCGCGCCGGGCGACCGCCGACCGGCGACGCGGGCGGGACGGCTGCGGGCGGCGCGGCCCGAGGCGGCACAGGCGGCGCCCACACGGCCGGGCACGGCGCGGCCCGAGGCGGCACAGGCGGGGACGGCCGCGCCGGAGGCGGCCGGCCTGCGGGTGGACGTGCCGGTGCGGTGCGGGGGCGGATGGCACACCGTGGTGCACGGCGACGGCCGGCTCGACCCGGTCTCGCACACCGCCGAGGAGGTCGCCGGGGAGGAGCTGCTGCGCGCCCTGGGCGGGCGGTCGACGGGCTGCTTCGCGGCGGTGCAGGCGTGGCGGGGTGGCCCGGGCCGGCTGCCCCGGCCGCTGCGCGAGCTGCGGCGCGACGTGCTGCTGCGCATCCAGCACGGCGGCGCGGCGGCGTTGGCCGCGTTGCTCGACGCGGGGCTCGACCCGAGGATGGGCGACGGCCGGGGCGGCACGCTGCTGCACCACCTGCGCGCCGTGGATGACGTCTCGCTGGTCCGGCGGCTGCTCGACGCCGGCGTGCCGATCGGAGCCGGGGACCGGCGGGGACGCACCGCGCTGCACGTGGCCGTCGGCGACGGAGGCAGCCCGGAACTGGTCCGCGCGCTGCTGGCCGCCGGCGCCGACCCGCACGCCCCCGACGGGGACGACCTCACTCCCTGCGACCTGGCGGAGGGGAAGGCGAGCATGTACGACGACGACGGGGAGGTCGGACACCCGGTGTTGCAAGTCCGGGACGTGCTGACCGAATGGGTGCGGCGGTGACGGCGGCGCTGGCGGCGGCCGACGACCTCGTCGCCGCGACCCGCGCGTGGCGCACCGAGCCGGCCGCCGACCCGAGGGTCGAGGCGCTGGCCCTCGCGGTGGCGGCGAACCTGCCGGTGCTGCTGTGGGGCGAGCCGGGCATCGGCAAGTCCGCCACCCTCCAGCAGCTCGCCGAGGGGCTGGGCCTGCCGCTGGAGACGGTCATCGCCAGCGTGCACGAGCCGTCGGACTTCGCGGGGCTGCCGATCGTCGGCGACTCTCCGGCCACCGACGGGGTGCCGATGGCCCCGCCGGACTGGGCGGTCCGGCTGGCGCGTACCGGATCGGGGTTGCTCTTCTTCGACGAGCTCTCCTCCGCGCCGCCGGCGGTGCAGGCGGCGCTGCTGCGGGTGGTGCTGGAGCGGCGGGTCGGCAGCCTCTCGCTGCCGCCGTCGGTGCGGATCGTGGCCGCCGCGAACCCGCCGACCAGCGCGGCGGACGGCTGGCACCTGGCCCCGCCGTTGGCGAACCGGTTCGTGCACCTGCACTGGACGCACGACCCGCGCACCGTCGCGCGGGGCCTGGCCGGCACCTGGCCGGCGGTGACCGTGCCGGCGGTCCGGCCGGGGCGCACCGCGGCGGCGCTGGCCAGGGCGCGCGGGGCGATCGCGGGTTTCCTCACCGCCCGGCCGGGGCTGACCCATCACCTGCCGGCCGACGCCGAGGCCCGCGGCGGCGCCTGGCCGTCCCCGCGCACCTGGGAGATGGTGCTGCGGCTGCTCACGTTCCACCACGCCGCCGGGACCGACGCGCAGGCGCTGGCGCTGGCCGTGATCGGCGCGGTGGGCGACGGCGCGGGGCTGGAGTTCGTCACCTACCTGGAGAACCTCGACCTGCCCGACCCGGAGCGGGTGCTCGCCGACCCGGAGGCGTTCCGGCTGCCCGAGCGGGGCGACCGGCAGTTGGCGTTCCTCACCGCGGTGATCTCCGCCGTGCAGGCGAAGGTCGACCGGTCGCGCTGGGAGGCCGGCTGGGTGGTGCTGGGCAAGGCGGTCGAGGCGGGGGTGCCGGACGTCGCGGCCCGCGCCGCGATGGACCTCGCGGCGCTGCGCGACACCTCCTGGCCGGTGCCGCCGGCCATCCACGCCTTCGCCGAGGTGCTGCGGCTCTCGGGTCGCCTGTCCGGATGAGCCCGGGCGGCGGCCGGCTGGACCGCACCAAGCTGCTCGCCGCCCGGTTCCGGGCGGCGCAGGACCGGCCCTACCTGGCCACGGCGCTGTACAGCGTCACCGTGGTCGAGTCCCGGGACGTGCCCACGATGGGCGTGGACCGGCGGTGGCGCTGCCACGTCTCGCCGGGGTTCGTCGACCGGCTGCCGGTGGCCCAGCTCGCGGCGGTGTGGATCCACGAGGTGGCCCACCTGCTCCGCGACCACCACGGCCGCGCCGACCGGCTGCCGGTCGGGCAGCGGCGCGACCACCACCGGGTCAACGTCGCGCAGGACTGCGAGATCAACGACGACCTGGTGGCCGACCGGCTGCCGCTGCCGGCCGACCGGGTCGAGCCGGAGACCTTCGGGCTGCCGACGGGTCTGTTCTTCGAGGCGTACCTGCCGCTGCTTCCCGCGGGCCTGCGCGGGCACGAGGCGCACGACTGCGGCTCCGGGGCGCACGGCATCGAACGGCCGTGGGAGCGCGACGGCCCCGGCGGGGTCAGCGCGGTGGAGGCGGGGGCGATCCGCCGGGAGACGGCACAGGCGGTCCGCGCGCACGTCCGGGCCCGGGGCACCGTCGCGGCGGGGTGGGAGCGCTGGGCCGCCCAACTGCTCGAACCGAGGGTGGACTGGCGGCGGGCGCTGACCGGCGCGGTACGCGAGGCGGCCGCCTGGGCCGGCGGCGCGGTCGACTACACCTACCAGCGGCCCTCCCGGCGCGCCGCGGCCACGCGGGGGGTGGTGCTGCCCAGCCTGCGTCAACCGGTGCCCCGGGTGGCGATCGTGGTGGACACGTCGGGGTCGATGGGCGAGTCGCAGCTCGCCGCCGCGCTCGCCGAGGTCGCCGGCGTGCTCCGGGCGGTCGGCGTCGGCGGCAACCGGGTCACCGTGCTCTCCTGCGACGCGGCCGTGCACGTCGTACGGCGGGTGCACACCGTCGGCGAGGTGCGGCTGGCCGGGGGCGGCGGCACCGACATGCGGGTCGGGATCGACGCCGCGCTGCGCGGTCGACCGCACATCGTGGTGGTGCTGACCGACGGGTTGACGCCGTGGCCGGCCGCGCCGCTGGAGTCCACCCGGGTCATCGCGGGGCTGATCGGGACGGGCGCGCCACCGCCGCCGTCCTGGATCACCACCGTCACGATCGACGACTGATCCACCGGCGTCGCCGGCCGCTGAGGGGGGAGCCGGACCGGACTGGTCCAACCAGTTGACGGGTTGATGTGTGCTGCGCCACACTCCTCGGCATGGACTTCGCCCCCGTCCCCCGCTCGTCGGTCTCCGACCACGTCTTCGGCCAGATCCGCGACGCCATCGTCAGCGGCTCCTACCGCCCCGACGAGGCGCTGCCCGGCGAACGGGAGCTGGCCGCCACCTTCGGGGTGAACCGGCACGCCGTCCGCGAGGCCCTGCGGCGGTTGCAGCAGCTCGGGCTGGTCCGGGTCAGTCAGGGCGGCGCCACCCGGGTGCTGGACTGGCGGGTGCACGCCGGGCTCGACCTCGCCCTGTCCCTCACCCGTTTCCACGACACCCTCCCGGTGGACACGCTGGTCCGGGACATGCTGGAGATGCGGGCCTGCGTCGGCGTCGACGCGGCCCGGCTCTGCGCCGAGCGCGGCGACCCGGCGGCCCGGGCCGCGATCCCGCGGGCCGTCGAGGAGTACGCGGGGCTCGCACCGGACCTGACCGCGATGGGCGAGGCCACCATCGTGCTCTGGCGGCACATCGTCGCCGGCTCCGGCAACACCGCCTACCTGCTGGCCTTCAACAGCCTCGTGGCCGGCGCGCTCGCCGTCGGCGAGGTGCCACCGGAGCGGCGCGCCGCGGAGCTGCTCGACGTCGCCGGCCACCGCCGGCTCGCCGACGCCATCGTCACCGGCCGGGCCCCCGACGCCGCCCGCGAGGCACGCGCCCTGCTCACCGCCCCCCTCACCACCCCC
>NZ_JBPQTP010000131.1:0-17851 GCF_051386395.1 Micromonospora sp. URMC 106 | reverse complement strand
TGACGGCGACCTCGGCGGCGGCGTCTACCCGGCACGCAACAACACCGAACTGCGGGTCAACCTGGGCTTCATGGCCGACCCCATCGCCTACGACCACCGCGACCTCGACGCCCAACGCCGGCTGCTGACCGAGCGGTACGCCGCAATGCGCTGGGAGGTACCGAAACTGCTCGACGGCATGTGGAAGGCGTCCGACTTCTACTTCGACGCGATGGCCCAGATCAAGCTCGACTCGTGGTCGCGCGGACGAGTGACGCTACTCGGCGACGCCGGCTACTGCGCCTCACCGCTGTCCGGACAGGGCACCAGCCTCGCCCTGGTGGGCGCCCACCTGCTCGCCGCCGAACTGGCCGCAACCGACGGCGCCCACCCGGCAGCCTTCGCCGGATACGAACGGCGCATGCGCCCCTTCGTCACAGCCAACCAGGCGCTAGCCACCGAAAACCCAGGCGGCGAGGCGTCGGAAGAGTCGATGGACCACGCGAAGCAGGCGATCCGCCTCGACGAGTGAGGCATCCGCCAGCCGGCGGTGGACACATCGGGTTTCACGTAAGCAGAGAGACTGCCCCGCTCCCCCGACTACGACGCCTGCTGGACCCACCGGTCCACAGCGCGCGCGAATTCGATCACCGCGGCCTCGGCGGAGGGCGGCATCGACGCCTGCGATGCGCGCTGGTGCTTCACGCACACGGCGAGGTTGTCGACGCGGAAGTAGACACGCACGTCGCGGTCGCGCCAACCGCGGTCGTCGAGGTCCGCCTCTTCCACGATGTACGCCTCGTCGCCGATGCCGGGAAGCCGCTCCCCCGTCGTGGGGCAGCCCCCCAGGTTCGCGGGGAGCAGGGGGGCCTCCACGTCGAGTTCGGTAATCTCCCCGTCGCGGTCCCGGCCGGGTTCCCACTCACAACTGTTCGTGGCCTTGTGCGCGGACCGGAGCTTGGCTCTGGGGATCAACGGCGCGATGACCTCGGGGTGCTCGGTCAGGTAGAGGCACACGTTCGGTGGTGTCGTGAACCCTCTGGCCGGGGGCGACGCGGACGAGGACACGGGCGTGGTGGCCGACGGGCTGCCGCCTGGTCGGCTCCCGTCTCGGGTGGTCTCCCGGTCCGACGCCTCGCCCGGCGCGAGCGTGTAGCCCGTCGCCAGTGCGCCGGCCAGCAGGGCCACGGCGATGACGATCGCAGCGGCAACGCGCGTGGGCGAAACACGTCGGGCACGCGGACCGTTCGCTTCGGGCGGCAACGGCTCGGTCGGCTTCGCGGTCAGTTCCCTGGTCGGCGCTGCGGCCTGCTCTTCGGTCGGCGCGGTGACCCGGACCGTCGGCTGGTCGCCGCCCGTGACGCCGACGGCGACCTCCCGCAGACGCTCCGCGGCCACGTCGGCCGACAGGCGTTCGTCCGGGCGGCGCGCCATCAGGCCGAGCAGCGTCGAGCTCAGCGGACCAGCGCGTTCAGCAGGTCTGGGGTCGCGGCTCAGCACGGCGGCGACCAGTTCCGCCGGGTCGTCCGTGTCGTACGCGGGCCGACCTTCGACGGCGAAGTACAGCGTCGCACCGAGCGACCACAGATCGGACGCCGGCTCGACGCCCCGCCCGGCCAGCCGCTCGGGCGCCACGTAGCCCAGCGTGCCCATCACCGAGCCGGTCCCGGTGAGACCCCGCGTGGCGCCGATGACCGCGGCGATCCCGAAGTCCGTGAGTACGGCGCGGCCGTCCCGGTCCAACAGGACGTTCTGCGGCTTGATGTCGCGATGCAAGATACCGGCAGCATGAGCGACCCGCAGGGCCGCGAGCAGGCCGTCGCCAATTTCCGCGGTCCGCTGCGGAGTCAGCGGCCCTTCCTGGCGCACCACGGAGTAGAGCGACGAGCCCTCGACCAGACCCATCACGATCCACGGGCGACCATCCTCGATCAGAACATCGTGAACGGTCACGATGCCCGGGTGGTTCAACCGCCCCGCTGCGCGCGCCTCGGTCATCGCGCGCTCCCGAAGCACCCTGCGTTCGGATTCGCTGAGGCCTTCGGGCAGCCGCAGCTCCTTCACGGCCACGTCGCGATCCAGCAGGACGTCCGCAGCGCGCCAGACGACCCCCATGCCCCCGCTGCCGACCGGCTCGGCCCGCAGGACGTACCGGCCGTCCGCCAGGGTGCGCCGCGTCTTCCCCATGGCCGGAAGGATATCGAGGCTCCGCCGGCGACGGAGTCCCGCCGCAGCCCCGTCACGAGGCGCGGACCGTCCCCCGGCTACGGTGCCGGCAGCGTCCGCAGGGTGACACCGACCAGAGCCCAGCTCGGGCCCGGACTGGTGCCATTCGGTCGAGATCAGCCCTGCTGAGCCCCGCACATCCCCCGCCTGGCCGTCCGGACCGCGCTCGCGCGGGCGGGCCTGCTCCTCGTGCCGCCTCCGGCACCCCTGCCGGAGGCGGCGAGGTCGCATCACGCGACGGCGGTTCCCTCGAGTTCGACCATCAGGGTGGGGATCGCCAGCCGTGTCACGCCGAGCATCGTGGTGGCCGGCGCCACCCCGGCGGCGCCCAGTCTCGACGCCAGCACGCCGTAGTGCGCGAAGAGCCGGTCGACGTCGGTGGTGTAGACGTTGAGCCGGACGAGGTTCGTGAGGGACATCCCGGCCTCGCCGAGGACGGCCTCCAGGTTGTCGAGGCTCAGCGCCAACTGCGCCGCCATGTCGCCCTCATGCTGGGGCTTGCCCTCGCTGCTCATCGCGGTCTGTCCCGCGCAGTACAGGGTCCGGGTCTGTCCGGAGACCAACTCGCCCTGGTTGTACCCCAACGCCACCGACCACGGCCACGGGTTGACCGTCGTGCGCTCCATTGCCATCTCTGCTCCATCTGTCGAGGGTGTGGGCACGATGGGACTCGGCCCACGCGCTGGTGAGCCTCGCAGGCAATCACGACATCCTTCGTCGCGTATTCCTGGCACAATCTGCGCATGCGGGCCGACCGGTTGGTCTCGCTGGTGCTGCTGCTGCGCCAGCGCGGTCAGCTGACCGCGGCCACGCTGGCCCGCGAGCTGGAGGTGTCCACCCGCACCGTGCTGCGTGACATAGAGGCGTTGTCCGCGGCCGGCGTCCCCGTCTACGCCGAACGCGGCCGGCACGGCGGCTTCGCGTTGCTGCCCGGTTTCCAGACCGAGCTCACCGGGCTGAACCACGACGAAGCGCTGGCCCTGCTGGTCGCCGGATCGCGGCGCGGCGCGCAGGCGTTCGGCCTCGGCTCGGCGCTCGCCTCCGCCATGCTCAAGGTGGTCGACGCCCTGCCCGAAAGCCACCGGGACATCGCGGCCGGCGCGGTCGAGCGATTGCTCGTCGACCCGGAGACCGACCTGCTCTCCCGCCGGCTGGTCGCCGAGGAGGTTCCCGACGCCATAGTGGCCGAGGTTCGGCGTGCGGTGTTCGCCGGGCACAAGCTGCGCATCCACTACGCGGCCGTGGGTCAGGCCCCGAAGTGGCGCACGGTGGACCCGATCGGCCTGGTCACCGTACGCGAGCAGGGCTACCTGCTGGCCACGAGGTCCGGCGCGGACCGCACCTACCGGCTGTCCCGGGTCTTGGCCGCCGAGGAACTCCCCGAACCCGCACAGCGACCGGACCGGGTCGATCTGGACCGGGCCTGGCAGGAACGCAGCACGCGGTTTCGCACCGGCGGCGACCAGGTCACCGTGCTGGTACGGATGAACCCGACACGGCGAGAGGACCTGGTGGGCACCGCGCTGGCCGTCCACGCCGAGGAGGTCGACGCGGACGGCTGGCTACGGCTGGAGGTGACCTTCCAAGACCCGAGACATGCCGAATGGGCGCTGTGGCAGCTCGCCACGAACGCGGAGGCCCTGGCCCCGCAGTGGTTGCGTACCGTCCTGCGCGACCGCGCCGCCGCGATCGCCGCCCGCTACGACGTGCCAGTTGGGAGTTGAAGGGCGACCCGGTGATCATCGGTGCCCATGGCCTGCCGCACTGCGGTCGCTCGGCGGCGTCGGCGCGATTCGCGGGCCGTCGGCGGCCCGCTGGATGCGTTGCCGGGCCAGATCCGACGCGGCGGCGGCGGGTGTCACACCGGTCCGAGCCGCGTACCGCAGGATCTCGGCCAAGGTGTCGCCGATGCCGAGGACGCGAGCGGTGGCTCGATCGGTGGTCTCGTGGTGCAGTTCGACGGCGGTGGCGTGGATGACCCCGCCTGCGCTGACCACGAAGTCCGGTGCCCACAGGATCTGCCGGCGGTGAAGCAGGCCGGCGGTGGCCGGTTCGTCGAGCTGGTTGTTGGCCGGCCCGGCGATGGCGGCACAGCGGAGCAGGGGGATGCTGTCCGGGGTGAACACGCCACCGAGTGCGGCCGGTACGAGCACGTCCACCTCGGCCCGCAATGCCTCCTCCGGGGCTAGCCAGCTGGCGCCGAGCTGGTCGGCGAGCCGTCTCTTGGTGACGTCGACGTCGGTGACGACAGGGTCGGCCGGCACGGCGGCGAGGTGTCGGGCGAGGTGGGCGCCGACCCGGCCGAGTCCGAGGATGGCGAAGCGGCGGCCGGCCAACCGCGACGATCCGAACACCGCGTCGCACACGGCATGCAGAGCCGCCACGACGCCGGCCGCGGTGTCGGCGGACGCAGACGCCCGAGCGCGGCGGCGGTTGTTGCTGCCGACGCCTCGACCGGGCGGGGCGATAGCATCGTGATCATGGAGATCCTGCGCTACGCCGCGTTCAGCGCCGATCCGGCGGGCGGCAACCCGGCTGGTGTCGTACTCGACGCCACCGGGATCGACGACGCCGAGATGCTGCGGGTGGCGGCTGACATCGGGTACTCCGAAACGGCGTTCCTCGTGCCTCGCGGCAACGGGCGCTTCGAGGTGCGCTACTTCAGCCCGTTGGCCGAGGTGCCGTTCTGCGGGCACGCGACCATCGCCTCGGCTGCCGCCTACGCCGAGCGGCACGGCCCCGGGGTCCTGCACTTCGACACCCGAGCGGGGCTGGTCGAGGTTTCCACCGCCCTGGCGCCGGACGGCACGACCACGGCGACGCTGATCAGCGTGGAGCCGCAGACCAAACCCATCGCCGCCGATGATCTCGCGGCGCTGCTGGAGGCGCTGCGGTGGGCACCAGGCGACCTCGACGCGACGCTGCCGCCCCGGGTCGCCTTCGCCGGCGCCTGGCACCCCGTCGTGGCCGCCGCGAGCCGACAACGGCTCGCCAACCTGGACTACGACATGGACGCGCTGGCCACGCTGATGGCGCGGCGCGACTGGACGACGATCGACCTGGTGTGGCGCGAGTCCTCTCAGGTGTTCCACGCCCGCAACCCGTTCCCACCGGGCGGTGTCGTGGAGGACCCCGCCACCGGCGCCGCGGCCGCTGCCTTCGGCGGCTACCTACGGGAGCTGGGGCTGGTCGCGCCGCCCGTGACCGTCACCGTGCACCAAGGCCAGGACCTGGGCCGTCCCAGCGTCCTGACCATCGGAATTCCCGCCGAACCGCGAACCGGCATCGCGGTGACCGGCACCGCCGTTGTCCTTGCCGGATAGGGCCCCGGATTCCGCGTTACCGGTGCCGCGAAAATGCGTCCGGCGTGTGACTGCCGGTAGGGGTAATCGATCGGAGCTGCCGCAGTACCGGACGCCGCCGGCGTGAGCATGACGACCGACCTGTCGCCTATTCGACGAGGTTCACCGCCGAGGTTCACGAGTACATCAGGTGCAGCGTCATGCCGGCGTCGGCGTGTGCCAGGTTGTGGCAGTGGTTGGCCCACATCCCGGGGTTGTCGGCCCGGAACGCCACCTCCCAGACGTCGCCCGGGCGTACGTCGAACGAGTCCAGCCACAGAGGGCTTCCGGTCGCCGGTCTTCCGTTGCGGGTCAACACCAAGACGTGGTGCCCGTGCAGGTGCCACGGGTGCACGACCTGGGACCGGTTCACGATCGTGAACTTCACGATGTCGTCGAGGCGGACGACCTGGGACGGGATGTCCGGATCGGCCGCGCCGTTGACGGTGTGGGCATACCGCGGAAGCAGCCCGCGCAGGTCGAGACCGCGGTCGAGGACGAGGGTGAACTCCTTGTCGAACCGGGACCACGGCACCGGAGCGGCGACGCCGTAGCCGAGCGGATCCAGCACCGGCCACGCGCCGGTCGCCGCTGACACCGGTCCGGTCGAGTAGACCGCCCGTCCGTCGACGTACAGCGCCACCGGCGTGGCGGGCACGGTGAACACCAGGTCGTAGCGCCCGCCAGCCGGGATCAGCACGGCGGTGTCGACGAGCGGCGTCGGGCCCCGCAGGTCGGATCCGTCCATCGCGGCGACCCGGAACGGGGTCCCGGCCAGGGCGTACCGGTGTGTCGTGCTGTCGGTGTTGATCAGCCGCAGGCGCACGGGCGTCCCCGCCTCGACCGGCTCCGTCCTCGGTGCGGGCAGCGCGAGGCCGGACAGGGTGTGCACCGCCACGGTGACGTCGACACCCGTCACCGGCGCCGGGCGCACCACCAGGACACCGTAGAGCCCCTTCCGCACGCCGATGTCGGATACCGCGTGCGTGTGGTACCAGTACGTCCCGACCTGGTCGGCGCGGAACCGGTAGACGAACTCCTGTCCGGGCAGCACCGCCGCCTGCGTCACGCCGGGCACCCCGTCCTGGCTGTTCGGCACGTCGTACCCGTGCCAGTGCAGCGTGACCCCCCGCGCGATGTCCCGGTTGCGCAGCGTCACCTCCAGGACGTCGCCGACGGTGGCGGTCAGCTCCGGCCCGGGAACCTGCCCGTTGAACGCCCACGCCGCGACGTCCCGGCCGCTCACGCTCACCGTGGCGGTCCCGGCCGTCAGGGTGAACCGCCTGGTCGGTTCGCCGACGGTCTGGGTGTCCCGATAGCCGTGGTCGTGCGGTACGGCGGGAGCGGCGTTCGGAGTGACGGCCAGCCCGGTTCCGGTCACCAGCGCCGCGGCCGCCACCGCGAGAGCCGCCCGGGACACCGTCGGCGACGGGCGCGCGTCGAGGATGCGCCACGTGACCGCGGTCGCCGCGACGACCCCGGCGACCGCCAGCAGTCCGACTCCCGCCGAGGCCGGGTAGCCGTGCAGGACCGTCACGAGCAGGCCGGCGCTTCCGGCGTACCCGGCGAAGAGAAGGGGGACCGCGACGGAGCGGATGTCGCCCGAGGCCCGCAGCAGCCGCGGCCCGGCGACGGCCACCGCCGCGAGTGACAGTGGGGCGGCGACGAGGACCTTCTCCGCGGCGAACCACCAGCCGGCGCGGGCGAGCGCGGTGATCGTGATCGCCCGGGCCAGCGTGGCGAACAGCGCGAGTGCGACCAGTCCCAGTGCGAGCGGGCGGCGGCGGCCGGCCGACGCGGCGCCGCCGCCCAGCCACCCGGCGGCGGCGAGGACCGCGATCACCAGGTCGGCCGCGAGCAGCGAGCCGGTGGTCATGCCGGCTCCCCTTCGCGGACGACCACCGGGGTGGCGACGGCCGGCGTCGGGCCGACCAGCCTCCGAGCTGCCTGGTAGACGCTGACCACGACGTGCACCGCGATGATGCCGTTGAGCGCGTGCAGCCCGGCGATGGTCAGGCCGAACGGGGTGCTGGCGCCCGCGGCGTCGGTGGACCCGTTCGCGAGCCCCGCGAGGAGCGCCTGCACGACGACCAGGCCGAGCGGCAGGGCCGCCAGGCCGACGACCCGGCCCGGCGCCTTCGCCAGTGCGGCGAACAGGATGGTGAGCAGGGTGAGAACGGGGATGACCGCCGTCCCGTTGACGCTGTGCAACGTGTACGCGTCGTCGCCCGCGGGCTTCGTGAACGCGCCCACGGCGGCGAGGACGAACTGCAGGGTGAACGCGCCGAGGGACAGCGCGCTGACGATGACGAATGCCTTGCGCATGGTGTGCTCCTAGTGGTGAGCCGGGGACAGTGCCCGGGCGACGTGATCGGTGGCCGTGATCGCGCCGTACGCGACCAGCCGCACGAGGTCGGCGTCGTCCGGATGCGAGTACCGCCAGAGGGCGACGTCGCCCGGGCTGATCGCGCTGGGCGCGAACGCCGCCAGCAGCGCTATCCGCGTCCCGACGCGGTCCACTCCGGGCACGTCCCGGACCAGATCGACGGCCCAGTCCGCGGGCCGGTCCGGGTACCGTCCGTCCTCCCACCGCACGGCGGCCGTGACGGTCTCGCGGGCCACGTCACCCAGGAGGTCCCCGCCTTGCACGGCGGCGTCCTTCAGCGACGCGTACGCGACGCCGACCGGGCTGTCCCCGGCCCAGGCCGGCGGGGCCGTCGTGCCGGCGTCGAGGAGCGCCAGGCTGCGGCCGGGCTCCTTCGGCTCCCGGGCCGCCCTGGCGCAGAGCCGGCCCCCGACCGAGCGCACCAGCGGGGAGCGCTGCAGTCCGCCGGGTAGCAGGTCCGGGGCGAGCAGCGCCGAGACGATCCGGTTGATGAACTGGAAGGCGAGCAGGGTGCCGGTGAGCTCGGGGCGGTACGGGCTCGTCCAGTCGGCGGCCCGGGGGCTCCGGCTGGCCTCGGCCCAGGCGACGAGCTCGGCGTGCCCCGGCTCCGATGGCGTCGCGCCCCGGGCGACGACCTCCGCCAGCTCGTGCTCGCCCAGGGCGTGCAGCAGCACGTGGGCGTCGACGCAGAACCGGCAGCGGTTGGCCCGGGACACCGCCGCGGCGACGAGTTCGCGGTCGACCCGGGAGGCGTCCCCGGCGAGCAGGGCCTCCCGCATCAGCGCCCACGTCGCGGCCTGCACCTCCGGCACGGCCGAGAGCGCCTGGAAGGTGGGCACCGGCCCGAGGAACTCGTCCCGCAGTTGCCGGTAGACCTCCGCGGTGAGGCCGGTCGCGGCCTTCGGGGGGACCGGGGTGAAGAAGCGGTATGTCATGGGTTCGATGCTTGCCGCGGTGGGCCGGGAAGTCGTCGTGCCGCCGCAGGCAGTTGCCCGGCCGCCGATACCGCGTCCGCGGTACGCCTCATGTACCGCGGGAGGGGGATGCTCCCTCGAAAACGGCCGCTCTACAGTTCGGTCATGCGCCGCGATCTGCCGTACGCCCTCAGCGGCCTCGCCCTCGGGGGCCTCCTGCTCGGCAACGCCGCGCTCGCGCCGGACGCCGCACCGGTGCGGGCGATCGACGTCGCCCTGGTCCTGGTCATGGCGGCGGCCCTGGCGGTGTGCCGGCGCTACCCGGTGGTGGCGTTGAGCGCGGCGACCGCCGCCATGCTGGCCCTGCACGTGCGGGTGCACGCCGGGGTCTCCGCCGCGTTCCCCGTCCTCAGCACGGTCTACGTAGCCGCCTGGCGGGGGCACCGAGCGGCCGCCGCCCTGTCCAGCCTCGTCTTCCTCGGCGGCTTCCTGGCCCGCGACGTCTCGGTCGCGCCCGCGGACCGGCCCAGCCAGCAGATCGCCGAGCGGACGGCCCTGCTGCTGGGCTGGTTCTTCGCGGCCAACGTCGCGGGACTCGTCGCGCGGCAGCGCCGGGCGTACCTGGAAC
The DNA here is from genome assembly GCF_051386395.1 of Micromonospora sp. URMC 106. Classification (NCBI taxonomy): domain Bacteria; kingdom Bacillati; phylum Actinomycetota; class Actinomycetes; order Micromonosporales; family Micromonosporaceae; genus Micromonospora; species Micromonospora sp. URMC 106. The sequence goes on along the minus strand of NZ_JBPQTP010000131.1, from coordinate 8,377 downwards.
AGGTCGAGCAGCGGGCGGTCGAGGCCGAACGCACCCGCGAGGAGATGGCGCTGCGCCGTGCCGGGGAGGAGCGCCTGCGCATCGCCCGGGACCTGCACGACTCGCTGACCCACAGCATCTCCGTGATCAAGGTGCAGGCCGGGATCGCCGTGCACCTGGCCCGCAAGCGCGACGAGGAACCGTCGGCCGCGCTGCTGGCGATCCAGGAGGCCAGCGGCGCCGCGATGCGCGAACTTCGGGCGACGCTGGACGTCCTGCGCTCCCCCTCCGACTCAGACCGCGTCGGGCTGGCCCGGGTGGGCGAGCTCGCCGAGCGGACCCGGGCGGCCGGCGTACCGGTGCAGGTGACCGTCACCGGTACGCCGCGTGACCTGCCCGCCGAGGTCGACCAGGCCGGGTACCGCGTGGTCCAGGAGGCGCTGACCAACGTGGCCCGCCACGCCGGCCCCGCCACCGCCCGGATCCACATCGCGTACGCCCCGGCGCAGCTGACCGTCTCGGTGGACGACGACGGCCAGGCGTCGCCCGCCCGGCCGGTGACACCGGGGGTGGGCCTGCGCGGCATGCGCGAACGGGTCACCGGGCTGGGCGGGACGCTGCGGGCCGCCGCCCGCGACAGCGGCGGGTTCGCGGTGCGGGCCACGTTCCCGCTGGACGCTCGCGCATGACCCGAGCGCTTGCGCGAGGTCCAGTGATCTCAGTCCGCCACGGTTCGTGGCGGCTCCGACCGGAGGGATGAGCGGGCGTGATCCGGGTCCTGCTCGTAGACGACCAGGCGCTGATGCGGGCCGGGTTCCGGGCGTTGCTCGGCGCCGAGGACAACCTGGAGGTGGTCGGCGAGGCCGCCGACGGCGCCTCGGCCGTCGAGCTGTCGCGACGCCTGCGGCCGGACGTCGTGCTGATGGACGTGCAGATGCCGGGACTCGACGGCATCGAAGCCACCCGGCGCATCGCCACTGCTCCCGACCTCACCGCCGTCCGCGTCCTCATCCTCACCAACTACGGGCTCGACTCGTACGTCTTCGCCGCGCTCCGCGCGGGCGCCAGCGGGTTCCTGCTCAAGGACGCCGACCCGGCCGACCTGCTGCAGGCCGTCGACGTCGTGGCCCGCGGCGACGCGCTGCTCGCCCCGGCGGTCACGCGCACCCTCATCAGTGAGTTCGTCGCCGGCCCGCCGCCGGCTGACCCCGCGGCCGGACGCGACGTGCTGACCGCCCGCGAACAGGAGATCGTCGAGCTCGTCGCCCGAGGGCTGAGCAACGACGAGATCGCCGCGCGCATGGTGATCAGTCCGTTGACCGCCAAGACACACGTCAACCGGGCGATGGCGAAACTGCACTGCCGCGACCGTGCCCAGCTGGTCGTGTGGGCGTACGAGTCGGGGCTGATCACGCCCCGTCGCCGGTGACAGCCGGTCGGCGGCCCGCCAGCAGGTTGCTCCGCGCCGGTGAGCAGCACCGCGGGCGTCGGCAGTCGCGGTAGGGTCCACGGTCGTGCCCACGAGCGCGGACGTCCGTCAGGAACTAGCCGGCCTCGCCGACCCACGTCGGGCGGAGGGATCGAGCCGGTACCTGCAGATGGTCCCCGGCGGGTACGGCGAGGGCGACCGGGCCATCGGTGTCTCCGTCCCCGACCAGCGCAGGGTGGCCGGCCGGTACTGGCGTGACCTGTCCCTGGCCGAGACGGCGCGGCTGCTGACCAGCGACGTGCACGAGGAGCGGCTGACGTCGCTGTTCATCCTGGCGCGGAAGTTCGCCGAGGGGGACGAGGAGGAACGGGGCCGGATCTTCGGCATCGTCCTGGCCAACACCGCCCACATCAACAACTGGGACCTGGTGGACTCGTCCGCGCCGTACATCGTCGGACCCTGGCTGATCGACAAGGACCGGAGTGTGCTGGATCGGTTGGCCGAGTCGGACCTGGTATGGGACCGGCGCATCGCCATCATGGCAACCTTCGCCTTCGTCAGGGCCGGTGACTTCCATTGGACCTTCCGCCTCAGCGAACGGCTCCTGCGCGACCCGCACGACCTCGTGCAGAAGGCGGTGGGCTGGATGCTGCGCGAGGTGGGCAACCGTGACAGGGCGGCGGAGGAGGAGTTCCTGGCCCGACGCTACCGGGTCATGCCGCGCGTCATGCTGCGGTACGCGATCGAGAAGTTCGACCCGCAGCGACGCAGGGAGTACCTCTCCGGCGTGGCCTAGCTGACCGCCGCCGCCGGGGTGGTGGTTGTCGGCGGGCCGGGTCGTGGGTAAATCCCTGGTCGTCCGACGGGCGTGTCACCGATGATGACGCCCATGGCCACCAGCACCGCACACCCCGCCGCCACGGCGCCCGCGAGCGGACCGGTGGACGCACAGGCCAGTAACCCACCGACAGGTACGGTCGACCAGACGGGGAAGGCCACCATGGATGTCACCGACCGCCGTGAACTCGCCCGCGGGGCGCTCGACGGCCACCTGGGTGGCAACGCCGCCTCGCTCCGAGCGACGGCCCGCGCCCTGGCGGAGGCGGAGTCTGCCGTGGCCGTCGTGCTCGTCGAGGGCATCAGCGACCAGATCGCGCTGGAGACGGCGGCAGTGGCCCGCGACCGGGATCTTGCGGCGGAGCGGGTCGTGATCGTGCCGATCGGCGGGGCGCACGCCATCGGCCGCTTCCTGACGAGGCTGGGCCCGCTGGGCGCGGGGCTGCGACTTGCCGGTCTGTGCGACCTGCGGGAGGAGGAGATATTCCGGCGCGGGCTGGACCTGGCCCGTGTCGGCTCCCCCCGCACGCGCACCGAGATGGAGCAACTCGGGTTCCACGTCTGCGTCGGCGATCTGGAGGAGGAGCTGATCCGCGCCCTGGGAACGGCAGGGGTCGAAGCGCTCTTCGAGTCGACGGGCGACCTCCGGTTGTTCCGCTCGTTCCAGAGCCAGCCCGCCTGGCGCGGCCGGGAGCCCGAAGCGCAGATGTGGCGGTTCCTGCGCAGCAGCTCGCGCCGCAACCTGCGCTACGCACGCCTGCTCGTCGAGGCGGCAGTCGGCCGGGACGCCCTGCCGCGGCCACTCGACGCGCTGCTCACCGCCGTTTGACCCGTCGAGGGCCAGGCCCCTCGACGCGGCAGCTCCAGCCCGGCGACAGGAGACACGGGCCGGGGAAAGCCGCCCGCCGCCCCGCCCGCGAATCCCAGCGGCGGTCGGTCGGACGCCCCCGAGCCGTCCGACCGACCGCCACGCTCGGATCACCCGGTCACGCCGACACGTGCGCCACCCCCGGCCGCCCGCTCTGCACGTGGACACTGGCCCGCGTCGACACCGGCGCACCGGGAGCGTTGACGAACGGCACGACCCGGTAGTCGGTGCGCATCTCGTCGCGACCCAGGTGGCACACCTGGTACCCACGCTGGGAGTTGTGGAACTTCATGTGCGGGTTCTCGGCCAGCCAGGTCACGCCGAGGCTGTCGTGGTCCGTCCCGTTTCCGCCCGAGCTGATCGAGGTGCCGAGGAACTCGGTGCCGATCGTCCGCGATCCGGGGTCGGCGAAGTCGAGCTTGAGATCGGCAGCCACGCTGCGGTGGGCGTCGCCGGTGACGATGAGGAAGTTCTCGACGTTCCGCTCCGCCACGCCGGCGAAGAGGCGCTGGCGCGCGGCGGCGTACCCGTCCCAGGTGTCCATGCCGTACCGCTCGCCCGGGCCGGCGGTGTGGTCGGCCTCCATGGCGAAGACCTGGTTGCCGAGCACGTTCCACCGTGCGGTGGACGCGGCAAGCCCGGCCAGCAGCCACGCCTCCTGCTCGACGCCGAGCATCTGCCGTTGCGGATCCCAGCGCAGCGACGCGTCGGTGAGCTGCCGGTCACGGAAACGCCGCGTGTCGAGCACGTCGAGTTGCAGCAGGTCACCGAACCGAAGGCGCCGGTAGACCTGCATCTCCGGGCCCTGCGGCATCGACGACGCCCGCAGGGGCAGGTTCTCGTAGTACGCCTGGTAGGCCGCCGCTCGGCGGAGCCGGAACACGGCCGGGTCCTGGTCCGGCTCGGTGTCCGGCTGCGAGTGGTCGCCGGCCCAGTTGTTCTCCACGTCGTGGTCGTCCGGAGCCACCACCCAGGGCGCGGCAGCGTGCGCTGCCTGCAGCGCCGGGTCCAGCTTGTACTGGGCGTACCGGAGCCGGTAGTCGGTCAGGGAGAACGTCTCGACGGCCGGGTAGTGGGCGCGGCCGATCGAGCCGGCGCCGCCGCCCTCGTAGATGTAGTCGCCCAGGTGCACGACGAGGTCCAGGTCCTCACGGGCCATGTGCTCGAACGCGGTGAAGTAGCCGTCGGTGTATGCCTGGCAGCTCGCGAACGCGAAACTCAGCGACTGGAGGGCGGTCCTCGGGCGTGGCGCCGTGCGGGTACGGCCCACTGGGCTGACCTGGTCGGCGACCCGGAACCGGTACCAGTACACCCGGTCCGGCCGCAGGCCGTGCACCTCGGCGTGCACCGAGTACCCCCAGTCGGCCGTGGCGCGCCTGACACCGCGCCGCACCACACGGCGGAAGTCCTCGTCCTCCGCCACCTCCCACCGCACCTGGACGGGGCGATCGGGCATGCCGCCGAGCCCATCGAGGGCGAGCGGGTCCGGTGCCAGGCGGGTCCAGAGCACAACACCGTCGGACGTCGGGTCGCCCGAGGCCACACCCAGGGTGAACACGTAGCCCGGCAGGGCGGTCCGCCGGTCCGAGGCCGCGGCCGTCGCCGAGGCGGGTTCGGCGGCGAGGACAGCGGCACCCGCGGCGATACCGCCCAGGGCAAGAAAACGACGGCGCGGCAGCATGAGTGGGGACTGTGACATGTGGTGTTGCCTCCCGGACAGGTCTGGCATCTGTTCCTCGACATCCCATCGGCCCGGCCTGGCGCTCCCCGGAACGGGTGGTGAACAGGACCGATCTCGAAGTGGGCACTCCCGGGAACATCCCTCCTCCGATGTGGCCCCGCCGGGATCGACCCGGTGCGCGAGATCGGCAGGCAGCGGCTCGCCACCCACCCGCCGGAGCGCACCGGAGACACCGGCGCCGCCCCCTGACACGAGCGCCCTCCTCCGCCCCCGAGCCGACCTGCTGGACACCGCGCTAGCTTTGCCCGGTGCGCGGGTATCGGATCGGCATCCTCGGACGGATCGAGTTGAGCGTCGACGGGATAGCTGTGCCGCTCGCCCCGCTGGAACGGGCGTTCGTCGCGAGCCTGGCGGCCCACCGTGGACGCATCGTCTCCGTCGACCGCCTGATCGACGGCCTCTGGCCGAATCACCCGCCCGCGCGAGCGCGCAACCGGGTCCAGGCGATCGTCGCCTCGCTCCGGCGCAGTGCGGCGCCGGAGCTGATCCTCACCAGGTCACCCGGCTACCAGTTGAACGCCGCGGTGGTCGTGGACGCGGCGGAGTTCGCCGCCGACGTGCAGGCCGCCGCGGCCGCCACCGACGCCCGCTGTGCCGTGGAGTTGCTCGACCAGGCGCTGGCGCGCTGGCGCGACGACGCGTTCGTCGACGTCGGCGCGGAGCTGGTCGACTTCGAGCGCGATCGGCTGCGCGAGCTGCGCGAGCACGCGGTCGAGCTTCGCGTCGAGGCATTGCTGTCGCTCGGTCTGCACCAGGAGCTGGTGCCGGAACTGACCACACTGGTGCGTGATCGGCCCCTGCGGGAACGGCTGCGCGGGCAGCTCATGGTGGCCCTGCACCGCAGCGGCCGGCAGGCGGAGGCACTCGCCGTGTACCGGGCCGGGGCCCGGGTGCTCGCGGAGGAGCACGGCATCGACCCGGGACCGGAGCTGCGGCAGCTGCACCGGGAGATCCTCGGCAGCGAGCAGCAGACGTCCCCGCGGGCGTGGGTGCGGCCCAACCAGCTCCCCGGCGTCACCGGTGACTTCGTCGGGCGGGAGAAGGAGCTCGGGGTGCTGCTGTCGTTACTGGGGCGCACCCCGGCAGCCGCCGGGGCTGCCCAGGTCGTCGTCGTGACCGGGCTTTCGGGAACGGGCAAGACCACTCTCGCGCTGCGCGCGGCGCACGAGAGCCGCCACCGCTTTCCCGCCGGGTGCCTGTACGCGGACCTGCGCGGCAACACCACGGACCCGGCACGGCCCGACACGGTGCTCGGCGCCTTCCTGCGCGCCCTCGGGGTGGCCGGCGAGGCCATTCCGGTGGCCGCGGAGGAACGCGCGGCACTGTACCGATCCGTGCTCGCCGACCAGCCCATGTTGGTGATGTTGGACAGCGCCGCGGACGCGGCGCAGGTGCGCCCGCTGCTGCCGCCCGCTGGCAGCACCGCTCTCATCACCAGCACGGCCACGTTGCCCGGGCTGCCGGGCACCGAGGTCCTCCCGCTCGACGTGCTGCCGGTCGACGACGGCCTGGACCTGCTGGCGGGGCTCGCCGGCGCAGAGCGGATCAGCCGGGAGGCCGCGGCGGCCGCCGACGTCGTGGAGCTGTGCGGTCGTCTGCCGCTGGCGTTGCGCATCGCCGGGGTGCGGCTGGCCGAGCGGGAGGCGATGACGGTGGCGCGGCTGCGCGACCGGCTGCGCGACGAGCGGCGCCGCCTCGACGAGCTGTCGCTCGATGGGCTCGACGTGCGCAGCAGCTTCACCGTCGGGTTCGAGCGGTTGCCACCGCCCGCCGCGCGGCTGCTCGCGGTGCTCAGCCGTACGTCGCTGCGCAGCTTCGGTATGTGGGACGAGACCACCGAGCCGCTGCTGGAACAGCTGTGCCGGGCCCACCTGCTGACCGCGGATTCCGACGGCAGGGCACGCATGCACGATCTGGTCCGGCTGCACGCCCGGGAGCGCACCGACATCGCCGCCGACCAGGTGATCGCCTGGTACGCACGACTGCACGCGTACGCCGAACGCGCCGACGCGGCGCTGCCCTGCAAGATCCTGCCGGTGGCGGACGTGGAGTCCGCGATCGACGCCTGGGACGCCGTCGACTGGTTCGAGGCGGAGCGGGAGAGCCTGGTCGCGGCGGTGCGGGACCTGTTGGGGCTGGACGCGGTCGACCTGGCCGGACGGTTGGCCTGCACGATGGGCAACTTCGCGATGATGCGCAGCCAACACCTGCCCGAGTTCGTCGACTGCCTGCGCGGCGTGCTCGACCGGCACGCCGACCTGCCGTTGCCGACCCGGGTGTCGCTGCGGCTCCACCTGGGCACGGCCTACCGGATGCTGAACCGGCATGCCGAAGCCGTGCCGCTGCTGCGCGCGGCACACCGGGACAGCCGCGGGCCGCTGGTGGCGCACCGGCTCGTGGCGCTGCAGGGCTACTCGCTGTGCTGTCGTCAGCTCGGCCGGTTGCGGGAGGCGGACGCCGCGCTGCTGCTGATGGTGCGGTTGTGCGCCGCGCACTGGCCGGTCGGCCCGGTCGGCGGGCACGTGCTGCTGACCCTCGGCATGCAGCACGGGCAGTACCAGCTCACGTCCCCGTTCGCCTTCGCCGCCTGCGCCGCGGCCCGGCAGCATTTCGAGGACAGCGGCGACCTGTGGGGCGAGGCGCTCGCGCGGGAGACCATCGGGCTGCTGCACCGGCACGCCGGGCAGTGGCCGCAGGCCCTGGAGCAGCTGCGGCAGGCGGTGGCCGCCGCGCGCCGGCTCGGCGACCGGATGAGCGTGACCACGGCCGAGCAGGCGCTGGCCGCGACGCACCTCGCGGCCGGGAACGGCGAGGCGGCTCGGCTGCTGCTGCGGCGTACGGTGCTGGCGTTCCACGACATGCGCCACGAGTGGGGCGAGGCGATCTCCCGGCGGCTGCTCGGCAAGGCGCACCTCGAGGAGGGCGACGCGGACAGGGCGGTGGTGGAGTTGGAAGGCTCGGTGGCGATGCTGCGCGGCGTCGGGCAACCGTTCCCGCTGGCGAACTCACTGCACCTGCTCGCGCGGGCGCAGGCCACCCTGGGAAGGCACGACCGGGCCGTCGCGCTGGGCGAGGAGGCGCTGCGCATCTTCGAGCACTTCGACGCCGCGTACGTCAACGACCTGCGCGAATCGCTGGCGCGCTGGCGGAGCGCAGCCGGAGCGCAGTAGAAGCGCAGGGCGCGCGCAGCGGCAACCAGCACAGTGATGGCAACCACCCACTAAGGAGGTCTGCCATGACCAAGATCATCAACCGTGTCGGCGACGCAATGCTCAGCAAGGTGCTCGGCCGCGAGGTGGCCGGCGCCTGCGTGCCGGAGCACGGTCAGTCGTGCTGCGCGGCGTCCAACGGCTACTGCTCGGGCGGTTCGTACTTCCGCTACTACCGGCGGAGCACCTTGTCCTGCACCGGCGTGTGCTCGGTCACGACGTCGTCGCCGATCTGCTACACCAAGAAGGTCGGCGTCTGCTGACCTGGCTCTCCCTCCGGGGGGCGCGCCGGCGGCGCGGCCCCCACCCCCCGC
>NZ_JBPQTP010000130.1:0-18119 GCF_051386395.1 Micromonospora sp. URMC 106 | reverse complement strand
CCCCGCCCAGGCCTCCTACCGGATGAGCGTCGACAACCTCGCCGACTGGATCGCCACCCGCGGCTACACCGCCTGACTCCGACCCAGCCGAACACCAACGACGACAAGGGCCGGCCCCCACAAGGGGCCGGCCCTTGTCGTCGTACCCGCCGCCGGCGCGGAGGCGCACGTGACCGCCCGGCGGGTCAGTCGAGCGGGGCGAGGAACTCCAGGCGGTTGCCGTGCACGTCGTACGTGTGGAAGCGGCGCATCCCGGGCAGCTCGCCGTCGCCCCAGGTGACCGGGTGGCCGGCGGCGGCCAGCCGGTCGGCGAGCGCGTCGAGGTCGGGCCGGAGCAGGCCGGGGTGGGCCTTGCGGGCGGGACGGAAGTCGTCCTCGACGCCCAGGTGCAGCTCGATCCCGTGCCCGGTGAACCAGCAGCCGCCACGGGCGGCCAGCGCCGCCGGCTTGGGCTTCTCGGTCATGCCGAGCACCCCGGCGTAGAAGGCGCGGGACGCGTCCTCGGAGCCGCGTGGGCTGGCGAGCAGGACGTGATGGATCATGGTGTACCTCCTCGTCCCGAACGATGGCACGAGGTTGCGGAGTTAGCAAGACGGACGTACGGTTTTGTTGACGACGAGAATCGGCGGTAAGTGTCCCCTAACCACGGCGGCACCCCGGCCGGTGCGACAGACTGCTCAGGACTACTCACGGTCGCTGGTGTGAAGGAGTACGACGTGGCGAGCCTCGACACCTTCGGTGCGAAGACCCAGCTACGCGTCGGAGACGCGAGCTACGAGATTTTCAAGATCAGCAAGGTGGAGGGCCACGAGCGGCTCCCCTACAGCCTGAAGATTCTCCTGGAGAACCTGCTCCGGACCGAGGACGGCGCGAACATCACCGCCGACCACATCCGGCAGCTCGGCGGCTGGGACCCCACCGCCGACCCGAGCGTGGAGATCCAGTTCACCCCGGCGCGGGTGCTCATGCAGGACTTCACCGGCGTGCCCTGCGTGGTCGACCTGGCCACCATGCGCGAGGCCGTGCGCGACCTCGGCGGCGACGCCAGCAAGGTCAACCCGCTCGCCCCGGCCGAGCTGGTCATCGACCACTCCGTCATCGCCGACCTGTTCGGCCGCGAGGACGCCTTCCAGCGCAACGTCGAGCTGGAGTACGAGCGCAACAAGGAGCGCTACCAGTTCCTGCGCTGGGGCCAGACCGCGTTCAACGAGTTCAAGGTCGTCCCGCCGGGCACCGGCATCGTGCACCAGGTCAACATTGAGTACCTGGCCCGCACGATCATGGAGCGCAACGGCCAGGCGTACCCGGACACCGTGGTCGGCACCGACTCGCACACCACGATGGTCAACGGCCTGGGAGTGCTCGGCTGGGGCGTCGGCGGCATCGAGGCCGAGGCCGCCATGCTCGGCCAGCCGGTCAGCATGCTGATCCCACGCGTGGTGGGCTTCAAGCTCTCCGGCGAGATGCCGGCCGGCACCACCGCCACCGACCTGGTGCTCACCATCACCGAGATGCTGCGCAAGCACGGCGTGGTCGGCAAGTTCGTCGAGTTCTACGGTCCCGGCGTGAGCGCCGTGCCGCTGGCCAACCGGGCCACCATCGGCAACATGTCGCCGGAGTACGGCTCCACCGTCGCGATCTTCCCGATCGACGCCGAGACCGTCCGCTACCTGGAGCTGACCGGCCGCGACCCGCAGCAGGTCGCGCTCGTCGAGGCGTACGCCAAGGAGCAGGGCCTCTGGCACGACCCGGACGCCGAGCCGGAGTACTCGGAGCGCCTGGAGCTCGACCTGAGCACGATCGAGCCGTCCCTGGCCGGCCCGAAGCGGCCGCAGGACCGGGTCCCGCTGGGCAACGCCAAGACGCTGTTCCGCTCGGCGCTGACCGACTACGTGGCCGCCGACGAGACCGGTGGCGACCGCTCCCGCAAGCCGGGCGTGCCACAGCTGGAGAAGCCGTTCGGGGCCGAGGGCCACGCCGACGAGGCCAGCGCCGAGTCCTTCCCGGCCAGCGACCCGCCGGCCAACGGGGTCAGCGACCCGGCCGACGCCCCGCGCGACCTGGAGACCGCGGCGGTGGGCTCCGGTGGCCGGGCCAGCAACCCGATCCGCGTCACCGGCGCGGACGGCGTCGAGTACGAGCTGGACCACGGCGCCGTGGTGATCGCGGCGATCACCTCCTGCACCAACACCTCCAACCCGCAGGTCATGATCGGCGCGGCGCTGCTGGCCCGCAACGCGGTGGACAAGGGCCTGACCCGCAAGCCGTGGGTGAAGACCACCCTGGCCCCGGGCTCCAAGGTCGTCATGGACTACTACGAGCGGGCCGGCCTCACGCCGTACCTGGACAAGCTCGGCTTCAACCTGGTCGGCTACGGCTGCACCACCTGCATCGGCAACTCCGGCCCGCTGCCGGAGGAGGTCTCCGCCGCGGTGAACGAGGCCGATCTGGCCGTCGTGTCGGTGCTCTCCGGCAACCGGAACTTCGAGGGCCGGATCAACCCGGACGTCAAGATGAACTACCTGGCGTCCCCGCCGCTGGTGGTGGCGTACGCGCTGGCCGGCACGATGGACATCGACCTGGCCAACGAGCCGCTCGGCGAGGACAGCGAGGGCAACCCGGTCTTCCTGCGCGACATCTGGCCGAACAGCGCCGAGATCCAGGACGTCATCGCCTCGACGATCGGCGCGACCGGCTTCAGCTCGGCGTACGCGGACGTCTTCGCCGGCGACGAGCGGTGGCAGTCGCTGCCCACCCCGACCGGCGACACGTTCGCCTGGGAGGGCGAGTCCACCTACGTCCGCAAGCCCCCGTACTTCGAGGGCATGGAGCGGGAGCCGAAGGCGGTCGCCGACATCACCGGCGCCCGGGTGCTGGCCAAGCTGGGCGACTCGGTGACCACCGACCACATCTCCCCGGCCGGCTCCATCAAGGCCGACTCCCCCGCCGGCAAGTACCTCGCCGAGCACGGCGTGCCGCGCCACGAGTTCAACTCGTACGGCTCCCGCCGGGGCAACCACGAGGTGATGATCCGGGGCACGTTCGCCAACATCCGGCTGCGGAATCAGCTGGTGCCGGGCGTCGAGGGTGGGTTCACGGTCAACCACCTGACCGGCGAGCAGACCTCGATCTACGACGCCTCGGTGGCCTACCAGGAGGCGGGCGTCCCGCTGGTCGTCCTGGCCGGCAAGGAGTACGGCTCCGGCTCGTCGCGGGACTGGGCGGCCAAGGGCACCATGCTGCTCGGCGTCCGGGCGGTCATCGCCGAGTCGTACGAGCGGATCCACCGCTCGAACCTGATCGGCATGGGCGTGCTCCCGCTGCAGTTCCCGGCCGGCGAGACCGCCGAGTCGCTGGGCCTGAGCGGCACGGAGACGTTCTCCATCACCGGGGTGACCGCGCTGAACGACGGCGAGACCCCGCGCACGGTGAAGGTCAGCACCGACACCGGCGTCGAGTTCGACGCGGTGGTCCGGATCGACACCCCGGGCGAGGCGGACTACTACCGCCACGGCGGCATCCTGCAGTACGTCCTGCGCCGCATGATCGCCAGCTGACGACAGGAACGAGGGGCCCCCTGCCACGCCGGCAGGGGGCCCCTCGCGTGTCCGCTCAGATGCGGCCGGTGCCCGCCGTCACCAGGGCGGGCACCTCCGCCGCCGGATCCAGGGTGTACGGGTAGTACGTGCCCGGCTCGACCACGGTGCCGTTCGTCTCCGGCACGCCGGAGTTGACGTACACGTCGTGGCGCTGCACGGCGCGGCCGGGCCCGCTGTCGGCGTAGCCGCTCGCCGAGTACAACGGGTGCGGCACGTCCCCGAAGTAGTTCCCTCCACCAGCACGCCGGCGTTTCTCCGTCGACGCGACGCCGTAGAGCGCGTTGCCGAGGAAGTAGTTGTTGTAGACGTGCACCGGCTCGCCGAAGCGGCCCGCCCGCGCCCCCGGTGGTGCCGTTCTGGCCGAGGGCGGGGACGCTGGCGAAGCCGTCCGCCGCCGCGAGGGCGTACCAGGATCTCGTCGGCGTCAGGCGGAACAGCGACGCGCGGGACGGCCGCGGCGGGGCGGTGGCGGCGTCCCGCCTACTCGGCCGCGGCCGCGCGACGACGGGCGTCGCGGGTCTTCATGGCGTGCTCCAACAGCGTGATGAGCACCTCCTTGCTCGACTCCCGCTGCCGGGCGTCGCAGAGCAGCACCGGCACCCCGGGATCGAGGTTCAGCGCCGCCTGCACCTCGTCGAGGCGGTACTGCCGGGCGCCCTCGAAGCAGTTCACCGCCACCACGAACGGCGTGCCGCGCCCCTCGAAGTAGTCGATGGAGGGGAAGCAGTCCGCCAGCCGCCGGGTGTCGGCGAGCACCACCGCGCCGATCGCGCCGAGCGCCAGCTCGTCCCAGACGAACCAGAAGCGGTCCTGCCCCGGGGTGCCGAAGAGGTAGAGCACCAGGTCGTCGCTGATGGTGATGCGGCCGAAGTCCATCGCCACCGTGGTGGTCGTCTTGCTCTCCACCCCGGAGAGGTCGTCGATGCCGACGCCGGACTCGGTCAACACCTCCTCGGTGCGCAACGGGCGCGTCTCGCTGACCGCGCCGACCATGGTGGTCTTGCCCACGCCGAAACCGCCCGCGACAAGGATCTTGATCGCGGTGGGCAGTGGCGTCGCTCCCGGCGGCCGCTCAGAGTGCCCGTAGTCCATTGATTACCGCCTCGAAAACGCTGTTGTCGGGAAGGCCGGCCGTGGTGCGCGGCTCGCGCACCTGCACCAGGCCGCGGGCCACCAGATCGCCGAGCAGGACCCGGATGGTGCCCACCGGGAGGTCCAGGTGGGCGGCGATCTCGGCGACGGACTGGATCCGCTGGCAGAGCCCGACGATCGCCAGGTGCTCCGGCCCCAGCCCGATCTCCGGGGTCACGTCCGCGCGGGTCGCCGTCACCAGGGAGATCAGGTCGAACGTGCCGGTGACCGGCCGGGCCCGGCCACGGGTCACCGCGTAGGGGCGCACCACCGGGCCGGCGTGGTCGTCGACCCACTGGTGCTCGGCGGACTCCCCCTGCACCGTCATCGCGGCTACTTCTCGCCGGCCGGCTGCTCGGTCCGCGACGGCGACGCGACGTACTTGCCGACGCGGGTGACCAGCATCGCCATCTCGTAGGCGATCAGGCCGACGTCGGCGTCCTCGCTGGCGAGCACGGCCAGGCAGGCGTTGCGCCCGGCCGCCGTGACGAACAGGAACGACGACTGCATCTCGATGATGGTCTGCTGCACCTGCCCGCCGCCGAAGCGCTTGCCCGCGCCCCGGGCCAGGCTCTGGATCCCGGCCGCCATCGCCGCCAGGTGCTCTCCGTCGTCCCGGCTCAGCCCCTGCGACGCGGCCATCAACAGGCCGTCCGTCGAGAGCGCGACCGCGTGCTCGGCCTGCTTCACCCGACCGACCAGATCGTCCAGCAACCACGTCAGGTCGGCACTCGAAGCCGTCTTCTGCCCCACTCGTCGTCCTCTTCTCCCCCGGCAGTTGTCGCCGTGCTCGTCTGGGTAACCGCCACGCCGCGGGGGTCACCCCGCAGCGCGGGCGGCGCCGGTCAGGTCGCTTGCTGGTCGCCGACGTCGGGTCCCTCGCCGGCCTCGGCTTCCTCGCCGCTCTCGGGCCGCCCTCCGCCGGCTCCGCCGAGCAACCGGGCGGCGTCGGTACGGCCGCGCCGGGTGCCCGTCTGGTAGGAGCTCATCATCCGGCGCACCTGCTCCGGCGGGCGTACCGTGTCGTCGTCGTGGTCGTCGGCCGCGGGCTCGTCGCGCAGCTCCGGCACGATGCTGGCCTGCCGGACGCGGACCGGCAGCCCGGAGCCGGTACGGGCCTGCTCCGGCCGGGCGGTTCGGGCGGGGCCGCTGCCCGCCGTGGCCCCGGTGCCCGCCTCCGCCGCACCGTCCGCCGGGGCGGCCTGTGCCGCCGCCGGCCCGGTGCCCGCCTCCGCCGGGGTCGCCGCGTCGGCCGCGGGCCGGCCGGCGGCCACCGGCAGGCCGGTCGGGAAGGTCGGGCCGTCCAGGGCCGGCTGGGCCGACGCCCCCCGGGTCCGGGTGGGCAACCGCTCCTCGGCCGGGGCGGTGGTCGGCAGGCCGCGGCCGCGCGTCCGGGTCGGCAGGGCGTCGGCGGCGTCCGGCGCCGACTGCGGTCGGGGCGCGGCCTGGGGTTCGGCCAGCGCCACCGGCGCCGGGACGGGCCGCTCGGCGGGGCCGGGCGCCGTCGCCCCCGGCGCGGGGGAACTCGGCGCCCCGGCCGGGAACCCGCCGGAGGTGCTCGGGTCCGCGTCGTCGGCGGTGACCAGGTCGGCCGGGATCAGCACGACGGCGGTCGTCCCGCCGTACGCCGACTCCCGAAGCTGCACCCGCACGCCGTGCCGCTCGGTCAGCCGGCTGACCACGTAGAGCCCCAGGCGGGAGGCGTTGGCCAGGTTCAGCTCGGACTGGTCCACGATGCGGTGGTTCGCGGCGGCCAGGTCCTCCTCGCTCATGCCCAGGCCGCGGTCCTCGATCTCGATGGCGAAGCCGTTGGCCACCATCTGCCCGCGCACCTCGACGGTGGTGTGCGGCGGCGAGAACGACAACCCGTTCTCGATCAGCTCGGCCAGCAGGTGGATGACGTCACCCACCGCACGCCCGGTCAGCGAGACCGGGCCGAGGGGCAGGACGTTGACCCGCGTGTAGTCCTCGACCTCGGCGACCGCGCCCCGGACCACGTCGACCATCGGCACGTTGCGCCGCCACGCCCGGCCGGGGGTGGAGCCGGAGAGCACGATCAGGTTCTCCGCGTTGCGCCGCATCCGGGTGGCCAGGTGGTCGACCCGGAACAGGTCCTCCAGCTCCTCGGCGTCGTGCTCGCGGCGCTCCATGGCGTCGAGCAGGGTGAGCTGGCGGTGCACCAGGGCCTGGGTGCGCCGGGCCAGGCTGAGGAAGACCTCGCGGACGTTGCGGCGCAGCTCGGCCTGCTCGACGGCGGTGCGGATCGCGGTCTCCTGCACGGCGTTGAACGCCTTGCCCACCTGGCCGATCTCGTCGTCGCCGAACTCCAGCGGGGGCGCCTCCTTGGCGACGTCGACCTCCTCGCCGTGGCCGAGCCGCTCGACCACGCCGGGCAGCCGCTCGTTGGCGAGCCGGAACGCCGCCTCGCGCAGCCGCTCCAGCTGCCGCAACAGCGCGCGGGCCGTCGTGACGGAGATGATGATCGAGGCGACGACGGCCAGCAGGCCCAGGCCGGTGGCCAGGACGAGGCGCAGGACCACCATCGCGGCCACGGTGGTCGCGCGGTCCACGAGGTCCTCGCCGCCCGCCACCACCGCGTCGTTCACTCCGGTCAGCGCCGGGTCGACCGTGCCGCGCCACTCGTCCCGGCTCAACGGCAGCTGCGTCACCGGCCGGCCGTCGCGGATGATGCTGTCCTGCACCGAACGCAGGCGCTTGAACGCGTCGCTCTCGACGAGCTGCTGGTAGCGCCGCTGGTCGGCGGCGGAGAGCTTCAACCTGGTCTCGTCGCCGAGGAAGCGCTCGGCGCCGACGAGGGCGGTGTACCGGGCGTACTCCGACCCGCTCATGCGGCCGCTGCCGAAGAGACCGCTGAGCAGCGCGTCCTGCTGCGAGATCAGCTCCCGCACCCGGTTGAGCTGGATGAGCGCCGCCGCCTCCGCCGCCAGCTCCTTGTCGTCCAGGCTGCCGGTGACCTCGTAGACCTGGAAGATCGACCCGATGGCCCGGGTGTAGGCGTCCGCCGCGGACACCCGGTCGACGCCGCGGGCGAGTACCGCGCTGCGGACCTGGGCCAGCGCCTCCAACTGCGCCACCGACTGGTCGAGGTGCCTGCCCAGCGTGTCGTTGCCCGCGACGTCGACCTGCCAGTGCCGCACGGAGGTGGTGAAGGCGCTCGTCAGCTCCGCCGTCGTGCGGTGCTCGGCCTCGAGCGCCGCCCGCTGCGCCGGACCCGGATCACTGAGGTACGCCTGGGTCAGGCGACGTTCGACCTGGAGTTCCTGCAGCAGCGGTTCGCTGGGGGCGTAGACCTTCGTGTTGAGCATCTGGACGCCGAGCAGGTTGAAGCCGTCCCGCAGGGTCACCCAGGCGGCGAACATCCAGAGCGCGACCAGGGAGAGCAGGAGAGCGACAACCTTCGTGCGGATACTCGTACCGCGAGAACGCATTGAACCGTCCCAGGCCGGCGTTGACTCAGGTCATCAACGGCAGATCGTAGAGATGCGGATGTCCCGCAAGGCGGGCGTGCGGGACAAAGGCAGTGCGTACGCTAGCAGTGCCCGCATGTTGCCTCAAGTTGCTGATTTCTGCCGTCCCGTCACGACATGCCCACCAGTGCGCCGGTTGTCGAGTCGGCGGTGTGCGACGTGGACGGCCGCGAGCACCGCCGCCCGGACGATCGTGGTCGGGCAGTAGAGCTCCTTGCCGTACCACAGTGGCGGATGCTCGCGCCGGCCGACGTGGGCCCGGAGGTAGGTGTGTCCCCGCAGGACGGCGACGGCCACCGCCGGCTCGTCCGACGGCACGGCCAGCAGGATCTGCAGGGCGTACGCGGTCTCCTCCGCAGTGCCCTCCCACCGGCCCCACGACCCGTCGTCGCGCTGGTTGGCCAGCACCCAGCGCACCGCCCGACCGACGGTTCCCGCCCGTTCGCCGTCCGAACCGGACTCGGCCAGCGCGAGTACGCAGCAGGCGGTGGCGTAGTACGGCGAGGCGTGCCACCGGTCGTGCCAGCTGCCGTCGGCCTCCTGCCGCTCCCGGAGCACCCGGGCCAGCCGGTCGACGGCCCTCCGGTAGCGGGCGCCGGCGCCCGGGTCGCGCTCGACGTGCTGCCCGAGGGCGTCGAGCACGTGCGCGTTGGTGGTGACCGAGAAGCCGTCCTCCCCCGGCCAGGTGCAGAAGCCCTCCGCCGTCTCGTACGCCCACAGGCTCGTCGGCTCGATCGGACGCCCCAGGCGCCCGAGCGCGTACAGGGTCACGGCCGTGGTGTCCGCGTCGGTCGGCAGGCCCGCTCCGGTGGCGACACCGGCGGGACCGACGGCGTCGGTGAGGCTGGCGAGGACGGACTTCGGTGGCCGCACCGCGATGCCGGCGCGGGACAGTCCGCCGAGGGCCCAGGCGCGTTCGAAGACGGTGATCGGCATGGGGCACGGCACCAACCCGTCGCCCTCGCCGATCACCCGCTCCAGGAACGCGCGGGCCCCCCGCCCGTCGGCGTCCGGACCGGCGGCGGCGAGCCACGCGGCGGTCGCCGCCGGCGAGGCCCCGACCGCGGTCGGCTCGGCCGCGCGGGACCGCGGCGACCGCTGCGCCGGCCCGTGCAGCAGCTCGCCGAAGTGCGCCAGTTTCGGAGGCAGCTCCGCGCCCGCGGCGTGCGCCGCCCGGACGGCGGTCAACCGGCGACGGTCCGTCCCGGTGGGCAGGCTCAACGGGTGCGGGGCCGACAGCGCGGCGTCCGGCCCGGACGTCCGCGCGTTGATCGAGTCCACCAGGGCCGGCACGATGAGGTCGGCGGCGGGCGTGTCCGGCACCGCGGAGTTCGCCGCCAGCAGGACGGACAGGGCGCGCAGTCCGCGCCCGGCCGCGTCGGCCAGGGCCGGGCGCTCGGGCGCCGGCAGGCTCTCGTCCGTCGACGCCGCCAGCAGCGCGTCCGTGGCGCTCAACGTCGGCACCAGCGCGTAGCCCTCCGGGGGCCCCCACGCGCCGTCGGCGCGCTGGGTCCGGACGAGGAACGCGACCCGCTCCGCGTGCCCGGCGAGCCGGGGCGCGACGACCACCAACCGGCCGGTCTCGTAGACGGAGGGAGCCACCTCCCCCCACGGGCGCAGCGCCATGGTGGCGAGGAGTTCCCGGGCCAGGTCGGCGCAGCCGTCGGGACCGCGGCCGGCGCGCTGTGCCGGCGCCGTGGCCGCCCGGGATCCGCCGTCACTCATCGCGCCCCCCAGAAGTCCGAGACCTGGTAGAAGCCGGCGGTGAAGGAGATCTGCCGGCGCATGTAGTCGGCCTGCCGGGGATCGCGCTCGGCCAGCAGGTCGAGCAGCCCCTGGCAGCGCCGCGTGAGCTGGGTCAACCGGTCGCGCACGAGGGCCGGGTCCGGCACCAGCATGAGCGCGTTGAGGTCTCCCCACTCGACGTCCCGCTCGTGCGTGGCCAGGTCGTTGACCAGGCGCAGCACCCGCTGCACCTCGCGGCCCACCGTCAGCAGCTCGTCCAGGTGCCGTAGGCACTCCCCGTCGCCGGTGGCGATCCAGTGCGTGGCGTTGACGAAGGAACAGGCCAGGTTGTCGGCGTTGTCGAGGTAGCGGTCGAGGGTGGGCAGGGACCCGTCCGGTGCGCGCGACGCGTTCTTCCAGTCCCACTCCCGAGCCACCGCGGCGAACATCCGCGCCAGCTCGTCGCGCCACACCGGGCGGAACCGGTCGAACGCCGGCACGGTCGCCAGATCGTCGCGGATGTCGGCCAGCAGCCGGGCCAGGTGCCGCCCCGCCGGCGGGTCGGCGCCGTCGGCGACCGCCAGGCACTGCGCCACCACCGCCCGCACGTCGTCGGCGGATGTCGCGAGGTAGTCGACCTGCCAGTCGGCCGCGAAGACCCAGAGCAGCGTACGGGTGGTGATGCGCAGCTCGGCGGCGCTGTGCCAGGGAGCGGTGAAGGCGATGGCGTTGGCGACGGAACCGAGCAGCGCGGAATCGAACGTGGCGGCGGAAAAGAGGCCGGGATGCGCGGCGGTGACCTCTTGCAGGTCGCGCACGCCCCGGGTGGCCAGGGCGCAGATCCTGCCCTGCTCGGCCACGTCGGCGTGGCCGTCCCGTGGCGGCGCGTCGGTTGTGCTCACGGGGCGACCGGTCGCTGCACCGGCGACAGGGTCACCCGCAGCCGTTGCCGGGGCGAGAGCGAGGCGCCCATCCGGGGGGTCAGGTCGGCCGGCTCGGTGGGTCGGAACCGGAAGCGGCTCAGCAGCGTGCTCACGATGAGCTGCGCCTCCAGGAGGAACAGGTACTGCCCGAGACACTGGTGGGGGCCGCCGCCGAAGGGAAAGTAGGAGTAGCGGTAGCGGCGTCGGGGCTTCTCCGGCGAGAAGCGTTCGGGATCGAACCGCTCCGGGTCGTCCCAGAACATCGGCATCCGCTGGGTCACGTACGGGCTGACCAGCACCGTCGCGCCCGCCTTGACCCGCACCCCGCCCAGCACGTCGGCGGCGACCGCCGTGCGGGGGACCATCCAACCGGCGGGATAGAGCCGCAGCATCTCGTCCAGCACCATGCGCCCGTACCGCAGCTCGCCGAGGTGCTCGCGCCGCACCCGGCCGCCGCCGACCACCCGGTCCACTTCGGCGTAGAGCCGGGCCGCGACCTCCGGTTGGGTCTCCAGCACCGGCCAGAGCCAGGACAGCAGCGCGATGGTGGTCTCGGTGGCGGTGGAGAACATGGCCACGACATCGCCGCGGATCTGGTACTCGTCCGGCTGCCGGCCGTCCGGGCGGGGCCGGCAGAGGGTGGAGATGATGTCGTCGCCGTCGCCCGGCCGGGCCCGCGCCGCACGGATGATCGGCAGCACCACGTCGTCGATGGTCCGCACGGCGGACCGGAACGCGCGGTCGCCTGGCATGGGCACCGAGTAGGGCACGAAGGGCACCAGCAGGCGGGGAAGCATGGCGGTGGTGACGGTGTCCAGCGCGGCGCTGATCCGCTCCGCGTCCGGCACGGAGATCCGGTCGGCGAAGAGTACCCGCATGGTGGCGCGCAGGACGATCCGGGTCAGCTCGGCGGCCGTGTCGATCGGCCGCCCCTGCCGGGCGGGCTCGTCCCACTCGTCGACCGCCTCGCTGATCGCCTCGGCCATCCGGTCCACCAGCGTTTCGGCCCGCTTCGCGGTGAACAGCGGTTGCAGGGCGCCGCGGCTGGACTCCCACACCTCGCCCTCGGCGACCAGGATGGCTTCCCCGACGACCCGCCGGACCGGACGCCACAGCAGCCCCCGACCGTCCCGGATGTAGTTGTCCGCGCGGTCGCGCAGCACGTACTGCAGGTGTTCGGGGTGGCTGACCAGGTACGGGCGGAACGATCCGAGGTTGAGCCGGACGACGTCCCCACCGGAGTCCTCGGCGAAGCCGACCAGCGCGCCGAGGGGGTCCCGGATCAGGGCGGGCAGCGCTCGCCGCAGCGGGATGGTGCGCGGGTTCGCGGGGAGGGGGGCGCCGTGGCCGTCACGCAGGCTTGACATCGCGTACCACGTCTCCTCGTCGTGTCGACGGTGACCCATCGAAGGGTCCACATGGAACTTCCACCGTCTGGGTGCCGAGAGCATCTCACCAATGAGGGGGCAGCTCCAGTGTTTGTGCTGCGAAATGTCCCACTGTCACACAATGGATGGTGGTCGACGAGGCAGCTCCGAGAGGTAGCGCCGCTCGGCGGCCACCTCCCGATAGCCGAACCACTCGTTGACCGCGCGCATGGCGTCGTTGCCGGCGTCGTTGACCGTGAACGCCCACCGGTGGCCGGCCGACCGGGCCGACCGCAGCGAGGCGTGCTTGACCAGCCGGGCCAGGCCCCGGCCCCGCCACCCGCTCCGGGTGCCGGTCATCCCCGACAGGTAACGGCTCCCGCCGTCGGTCAGCGCGACACTGAAGGCGACCACCGCCCCGCCCGCCACCGCCACCGTGGTGAGCCGCCGGTCCAGGTCCGGCCGGTCCCAGTACGCGGCCCGCCAGTCGGCATAGCTGATCTCGTCCATCCCGACGTCGCCCGGCTCGTCGGCGGCGGCGTCCAGGTCCGCCTCGTACAGCGGGCGCGGGTCGGGCAGGTCGGCGGCCGTGGTCAGCCGCACCCCGGGCGGCGGCGCGGGCGGCGCCGGCAACTCCGCCGCCAGGTCCAGGCGGAGGATCCGGTTGCGCCGGCCGGGCCGGTAGCCGCGCCGCTCGGCGAAGGAGACGGCCGCCGGCTCGTCGGCCACCCGCGCGTACGCCCGGCGCACGCCGAGCCCCGCGAGCCGCTCCTCGGCGGCGGCGAGCAACGCCGACCCGACGCCCCGCCCCCGCCGCTCGGGGCGCACGACCAGGTTGACGAAGCCGAGCCCCGGCTCGGCGCTCTCGTGCAGCAGCCCCGTGCGGGCCACGCCGGCGATGCCGTCGTCCGCCTCGGCGACCAGCATTCCGAAGCGCTCCGCCGGCTTGCCGGTCGCCTGCCAGGCGAGCAGCTCGGGCGTGACGACCAGGTGGGGCTCGGCGGCGCGGAGCAGTTCGGCGGCCGGCGCCGCATCGCGCGGCCCGGCGGCCCGGACGGAGGGGACCATGGCTGGGCAACCTACCCCAGCGGCCGGCGCGGCGGGGGGCGGCCGGCGGTGGATTCCGGGCGCGCCCGCACGGCCTGTGTCAGGCTCAGGTCATGGACGACAAGACCATCCTGAACCGGATCTCCGAGCTGGTCGACGAGGAACACCGGCTGCGCGCCGACGCGCAGGCCAACGAGTCGGGCACCGACGACGACGCCCGCAACCGGCTGCGCGAGCTGGAGGAGTCCCTCGACCAGTGCTGGGACCTGCTGCGCCGGCGCAGGGCGGCCCGGCAGACCCACGGCGACCCGGACGCCCAGGGGATGCGCCCCAAGCCCGAGGTCGAGCGCTACCTGCAGTGAGCCGGCCCCGGGCGGCCGGTGCCGGCCGCCCGGGGCACCGGTCAGCGGATCCCCGCCTCCCGCAGCAGCAGCGCGGTCAGCGCGGCCGGGTCGACTGCCTCCGCCGGCAGCCCTCGGGCCGCGAACCAGGTCGCGACCACCCGGACGTCGCGGGCCAGGAACTCCGGCCCCTGCGGGTTGGCCACCACGTCGACCACCTGCGGCAGGTCGATCAGCACCAGCCGCCCCGCGTGCACCAGGAGGTTGTACGGCGACAGGTCGCCGTGCGCGAGGCCGGCGCGGGCGAGCACCAGCAGGGCGTCGACCATCTGGTCCCACAGGCCGCGCAGCTCGCCGGCCTCGGGGCGCAGCTGGGCCAGCCGGGGCGCGGCCGTCCCCTCGGCCGGATCCCCGAGGAACTCCAGCATCAGCTCGGTGCCGCGCAGCTGCACCGGATAGGGGACGGAGATCGTGCCGTACCGGGCGCCGATCTCCCAGAGCCGGGCCAACGCGGCGAACTCGGCCGCCGCCCACTGCCCGGCGATCATCTGCCGGCCGAACGCGGTGCGCCCGGCCATCGCCCGGTTCTCGCGGGACCGGCGGACCCGACGCCCCTCCAGGTAGCCGGCGTCGCGGTGGAAGAGCCGGTGCTGGGCGTCCCGGTAGCGCTTGACCGCCAGCAGGCAGGACCGGTCGGTGCCGGGCACGGCGCGGCGCACCAGGTGGACGTCCGCCTCCTTGCCGGTCTTGAGCACACCGAGTTCGGTGTCCTTCGCCGCCAGCTCGGTGACCAGCCAGTCCGGGTGGGGTTGCGGGCCGTGCACGGCGTCGTCCCAGGAGGACCAGCGCTCCCCGGTGTCGGGGTCCGGCTCGGCGTCGGGGTCGGCGGGGGCGGGCTCGGCGGCCCGGCCCCGCTTCAGGAAGAGCTGCTCGTCGTCGTCGAAGCGGCGCTTGCCGCGGGTACGGCGCTCCCGCGCCGGAAGGTCGTGATCGCGCACTGCGGTGGTGATCCCTTGCTCGAGGCTGGTTGAGGCAGGTGGAAGTGACCTGCGAAGACGGCCATGACCGACCCCCTCTCCTCGACCGGACGCACGCCCGGGTGCACGATGCGCCGACCATGCTCGCGGCCGGGCGTCAGCCGGGTCAACCGAATTACGCGCGCCGGCCGGTCAGTCGCCGAGCACCACCGCGACGGCGGCGATCAGACCGTCCACGGTGCGGGTCGGCGCGAACCGGCTGTCGGTCCAGGTTCGGCCCCGGTGCAGCCAGACGCTGGGCAGCCCGACGGCGGCGGCGCCGCCGATGTCCGCCTCCGGCCCGTCACCGACCACCCAGGCGCCGCGCAGCGGCAGCCGCACCCGCCGGGCGGCCAGCGCGAAGATCCTCGGGTTGGGCTTGCTGACGCCGGCCTCCTCGGAGATCACCCAGTCGGCGACGTAGCGGTCCAACCCGGTACGCCGGATCTTGGCCTCCTGCTGCCGGACCGCGCCGTTGCTGACCACCACGGGCGTCCAGCCGGCCTCGCCGGCGATCCGCAGCGCGCAGGCGGCCAGCGGATCGAGGCGGGTGTTGGCGACCACGCCGTCGTGCAGCTCCTCGACCAGGTCGATGGACGGGATCCGCAGCCCGTACCGGTCCCGGATGGCGTCGGCCACGTCCCACCGGTCGGTCAGCCCGTCCGCGTCGACGGAGAGCAGCCAGTCGATGTCGGTGGCCGGTGCGCCGATGCCGTCCAGGAAACGTTCCGCCCAGGCGCGGAAGGGGCCGGCCCGGTCGAGCAGGGTGTTGTCCAGGTCCAGCAGGAGCAACGGCACTCGGGCACCCTACGGGACCGCGGTGTCCCGCCGACAGGGTCGCGGCGTCGCGCGTGCGTCAGGCCGACATCGACGACCGGGCCAGCCCCTGGTCGGGAAGGCGGTCGAGCAGCATGGAATGGGCCGCCCGGGTGGCCGCGAGGGCCTCGGGCGCGAGCGCGGCGACCAGCACGGCCTCGCCGGTGTCCGCGCCCCGCGCCAGCGGCCGGCCCTCGGGGTCGTAGACCGCGGCGCCGCCGTTGAACCGCCACGGGTCGGCGCCGCCGACGGCGTTGGCGAACACCACGTACATGGTGTTGTCCAGGGCGCGGGCGGCGTAGTAGAGGTCGCGGCGGTGCTCGGAGCCGGCCAGGTAGCCGCTCGGGCAGAGGTAGCCGTGGGCCCCGTCGGCGGCGGCGGCCCGGCCGTGCTCGGGGAAGCAGCCGTCGTAGCAGATGCCGAGCCCCAACCGCCAGTCGTCGACCAGCAGGGTGGCGCCCCGGTCGCCGGCGACGAACAGCTCCCGCTCGCCGCTCCAGAGCTGCTGCTTGTCGTACCCGACGCGGACCGCCCCGGCCGGGTCGACCACGAGCGAGGAAATGGTCCGCCGGCCGTCCGGGTGCCGGACCGCCGCGCCGACCACCACGGCGCCGCCACCGTCGCGGGCGGCCTCGCGCAGCGGGTCCAGCCGCGGGTCGTCGACCGCCGCCGCGGCGTCGGCCGCGACGTCGGTGCCGGCCGGGTCGGCCGCCAGCGTCGGCGGATGGTACGCCGGCAGGAAGAGTTCCGGCAGCACGGTGACCCGGGCACCCCGCTCCGTCGCCCGGCGGACCAGCCGGGCGGCGCTCGCCGCGTTGCCGGCGACGTCCCCGGGGACGGGCTCGGCCTGCACGGTCGCGACGGTCAGCGGGCCGGCGGGGACCGCGACGGCGGCGGGGGGTGGCGTCACGGGCCGATCCTACCGGGACCGTCCCGCCAGATGATCATTCGTTCGGCGCAACCCAAGCCGTACGTACGGTTTGCGTGGCCAGGGGCGACCTGACACGATCGACCCGTGCCCAGAGTAAGTCAGGACCAGCTCGACGCGCGCCGGCAGGAGATCCTCGCCGCCGCACGGTCGTGTTTCGCGCGGCACGGTTACGAGGGCGCCACCGTGCGGCGGCTCGAGGAGGCCACCCGGCTGTCCCGGGGTGCGATCTTCCACCACTTCCGCGACAAGGACTCGCTCTTCCTGGCCGTCGCCGAGGACGACGCCGCCGCCATGGTGGAGACGGTCGCCCGCAACGGCCTGGTCCAGGTGATGCGGGACCTGCTGGCCGGGGCGGTCTCCCCCGACACCACCGGCTGGCTCGGCAGCCAACTGGAGGTCTCCCGGCGGCTGCGCACCGACCCGGCGTTCGCGAAGCGGTGGGCGGAGCGGTCCGCGGCGATCGCCGCGGCGACCCGCGAGCGGCTGGCCCGGCAGCGGGAGGCGGGCGTGCTCCGCGAGGACGTGCCGATCGACGTGCTGGCCCAGTTCCTCGAACTCGCCTACGACGGCCTGGTGCTGCACCTGGCGATGGGACGCCCCGCCGGCGACCTCGGCCCGGTGCTCGACCTGGTCGAGGAGGCGGTCCGCCGCCGCTGACCGGCCGGCCCCGCCGCACGCGCCCGCGCGTCCGGCACCCCCGTTCGTATCGGTCCGGTAACTCGCCCCCGGCGGTGGGTCGGCCCTGGCGGGACTGCTCCACAATGAGGCCGCGATCCCCTCGCTCGACAGGAGCAGCAGATGACTGTCCTCGCCGCACCGGGTGACACCTGGGGCATCTCCGGCCCCCTCTTCCTCCGGGTCTACCTCCTCGCCGCCGCCGTGGTCGTCGTGGGGTCGATCGTCCACCGGGTCCGCGTCCTCGCCGGTCCGCCGGCCGGCGACGTCGGTCAGCTCGGCCCGCAACAGGTCGCGTACCTCAACGGCGGGGAGCAGCTGGCGATCTGGGCCTCGCTCGGCGGGCTGCGGGGCAGCGGGGCGATCGGCGTACGGCCGGACCGGCGGCTGACCACCGGCGGCCCGCTGCCCGCCGGGACCACGCCGCTGGACCAGGCGATCCACCTCGCCGCCGGTCGGAACGCCGCCACCCGGGAGCTGCGCCGCGACGAGTGGGTACGCCGCGCGCTCGACCAGCTCCGGACCGGCCTGGAGCAGCGCGGGCTGGCGCTCGCGCCGGCCCGCCGGGCGGCGCTGCGCCGCGGCCCGTTCCTGCTCTCCGCCCTGCTGCTGCTCGGCTTCTTCCGGATCTTCGCGGGGCTGGAGAACGACCGTCCGGTGGGCTGGCTCGTGCTGGGCCAGCTCCCGCTGATCGTGGCGGCCGTCCTGCTGTACCGGGTGCCCTGGCGGACCCGCGCCGCCACCCGGGCACTGCGCGCCCTGCGGCAGCAGCACACCTACCTCGCCCCCGCGTCCGCCCCCGCCTACGCCACCTACGGCCCGGCGGGCGCCGCGATGGGCGTCGCCCTGTTCGGTACCGCGTCGCTGTGGGCGATGGACCCCGGCTTCGCCGAGCAGGCCGAGATCCAGCGGCAGGCGGCGAGCGCCGGCGGCTCCTCCGGCGGCGGCAGCTCGTGCAGCGGTGGCAGCTCCTGCGGCGGCGGTGGCGTACACGTTGGCGACGTCGAGCAGCAGGAACGCGCCGGTGCGGTCCAGGATCTCGGTCAGGAAGTCGGCCTCG
>NZ_JBPQTP010000129.1:0-18217 GCF_051386395.1 Micromonospora sp. URMC 106 | reverse complement strand
GCCCCGGCGCAGCCGGCGCGCCGGGGCGGCCGGGGGTCGAGGCGTACCCCCAGGTCGGAGTGGGGGAGACGAGGCTGGCGCTGCCGACGGGCGCCGCGCCGGCGGCGGGCGGGGTGCCGGGCCCGCGCCCGGCGGAGGCCGACCCGACCACCGAGCTGGAGTTGGCCCGGCGCTACGCCGACGAGTCCGACCGGCACGGCCAGCAGGCGGAGCTGCTCGCGCGACAGCCCGCGCTGCTGCCGACCTGGTCGCCGGTGGCCCGGGCGCTCGCCGTCTACGCCGCCTGCGCCGCCGCGGCGGCGGTGTTGATGGTGGTCATGGTGCTCGCCTCCGGCGTCGGCCTGGTGGACGGCTTCACGCTGGCCGCGTGGATCTGCGCCGGCCTGCCGGCGCTGTCGTTCTTCGCCGGCTACCTGGTGCTCGGCCGGTGGGGGCGGCCGGCCGTCGTCGCCGGCACCCCACCCCGGTACGTGCACCTGGGCTTCCTGATCTGCTTCGTCGCCGTGCCGGTCGCCTACGTGGCCTACCTGCTGCTGTTCCGCCTCCTGCGCTGAGGCGGCACGCAGCGGGTTGCGCCATCGCCGCGTCAGGCCTCCAGCACCCGCTCGACGAGGACCACCGGGATCTCCCGTTCGGTGCCCTCCTGGTAGCGGGCGTAGGTCGGGAAGACGGCGGTCATCACCTGCCACAGCCGGGGCCGCTCCGCCGCCGGGGCCGTCCGCGCCGTGGCCCGGAACTTCTCGGCCCCGACCTGCACCTCCACCTGCGGGTCGGCGCACAGGTTGAGATACCAGGCCGGGTGCCGCGCCGCGCCGCCGTTGGACGCCACCAGCAGGTAGCGGTCGCCGTCGCGGCCGTAGATGAGCGCGGTTCGCCGCAGCGTGCCCGTCCGGCGCCCCCGGGTGGTGATCAGCAGGGTGTCGTAGCCGTGGTACTTCCCGCCGTCGGCGCCGTCGGTGGCCAGGTAACGCTTCACGTGGCTGGCCACCCAGCCGACCGGACTGTCCTCGATGGTCTCCGCCATCGGAGCAGCGTAGCCGCCTCAGCGGTAGTCGTCGGTGTGCCGGACGGCGCCGAAGCGGGGGAAGATCCGCTCGACGGTGAACTCGTGCTCGTCGGCGGCGAAGGCGGACATCGCGTCGGCCACGAACTCCAGCTCGTAGCCGTGGTCGCTGGCCGCGCGGGCCGTCGACTCCACGCCCATCGTGGTCACCAGCCCGGCCAGGACCAGGGTGTCCACCCCGCGCCGGCGTAGCTGCTCGTGCAGGTCGGTGTCGTGGAACGCGCCGACGGTGTGCTTGACGACCACGATGTCGCCCGGCTCGACCAACCCCTCGGCGAAGTCGCTGCCCGGGGGCTGCTCGGCCACCCCGGGCCGGTCGACGCGGACCTGGGCCACCGGCCGGCCCTGGGCACGGAACACGGCGGCGAGCCGGCGGCAGCGTTCGAGGACCTCCTCGCCGCGGTGCGGAGCCAGTTCCAGGGCGATGATGCGGGGCATCAGGTCGATGAGCACGAGGGCCGTCGTCACGCGGATGATCATAAAGGACCGGCGGTGCGGATCAGGGGTCGGTGAGCAGCAGCCAGTCGTCGTCGAGCCGCGCGACGGCCGTGCCCTCGGGCCAGACGTGCGGGCCGGCCGCCGCCGCCCGCGCCTGGTCGACCAGGGGCGGCCGGGCGAACGTGGCGCCGTCGAAGGTCACCGCGTCGTGAAAGCGGGCCCGGCCGAAGTTCGCCGGTCCCTCGAAGCGGGCCTGCTCGAACCACGTCTCCCCGCCGAACTCGGTCCACCGGAACAGGGCCAGGTCGGCGAAGCGGGCCTGCCGGAAGCCGGCGTAGCCGCCGAACGTGGCGTGGTCCATCGAGAGCCCGCTGAGGAAGACCGCCTCGCGGAACGTCGCGCTGTCGGTGAAGCGGGTCCCGTCGAAGCTCGCCGTCCGCCGGGCCGTGGCGCCCCGGAAGGACGCCCGCGCGACGGTGGCGCGCCGGCACGACAGGCCGCCGCCGATCTCGGCGCGGTCGAAGCTGAGGCGGCCGCCGATCCGGGCGTCGTCGAGGACGATCTCGGCGTCGCCCCGCAGGTCGTCGCAGACCAGGTCCGTGAAGGCCGCGCCGAGGGACAGCCGGCCGCGCACGGTCGCGCCGGCGAGGCTGGTGGTGCCGGCGCAGACCGCGCCGGTGAGGTCCGCGTCGACCAGCGTGCAGCCGGCGGCGTCGAAGCCGTCGAGCCGTGCGCCGGTCAGGTCCAGCGTGACCCCGGGCCAGAAGGCGTCGTCGTCCGCGCGCAGGTGCCGGGCGAGCACCCGCTGCGCGGTGCGGCGCACCTCCGCCTCGCCCGCGTCGTCGTCGGGCGCGGGGATCCGCAGGTACGCGCAGAGCACCGCCACGATCGTCGGCCGCTGTGCGGGATGGTCCTGCCCGAGCCGCTCCAGGGCGTGCAGGCCGCCCAGGCGTACCGCCGCGTTGTCGTTGCCGAGCAGCTCGACCGCGCGGGTGTAGAGCTCGGTGAGCCGGCGCTCGGCGGCGTCGTGCTCGGCGGCCTCGGCCTGCCGGTCCTGGTGCCGCTGCCCGGCCTCGGCGACCGCCTCCGCGTGCGCTTGCACCCGGTCCCGGTGCGCCTGGTCCTGCGCGGCGACGGCCTCCTGGTGCCGTTGGGCGCGCTCGCTGATCCACTGTCGACGGGCGGCGAGCAGCAGCGCCAGCCCGCCGCCGGTGCCGGCCACCACGGTGAGCCCGGTGCGGATGGCGTCGATGCGCAGCGTGGCACGGGTGTCCGGCTGGGCGGCCCGGTCGGCCTCGCCGAGCAGCCAGTCCAGGACCAGCCAGCCCAGCAGCGCGGCGGCCAGCAACCCGACGAGCACGAGCCACCACGGCATCACCCGCAACGGCTTCTCGGGGGGCGGTGTCCGGCGCACGGGCACCAGCATGCCACCGGCGTCGGGCCGCGCGCCGTCCCTGTTGGACCGGCGCCCGGCTCGCGACGCCGGTGGCCGGGTGACGGCCGCGCCGGCGTCGACCGGGCGCGACACGGTGGGCGCTGGCGCGACCGGTGCGTCGCGCGAGCCTGCCCCGCGTCGACGCCGCGGCCGGAATTGCCGGTTTGCGCTCCCGGCGCGACAAGGGGTTACCGGTCCGTAACTTTCTATTGACGACCATGATTGCGGACTTCATCATCGTCCCACGATCGATCGGATCCCCACCCGCCGTCCCGGGTCCCCGGGAACCTCCCGCCGGAGGTGCAGCCATGCTGCTCCGAAAGATCCTCACCGTCACCGCCGTCACCGCCGCGCTGCTCGTCCCGGCCACCGCCGCGACGGGCGCCCCCGCCGGCGACCCGCCCGCCTCGGCGACCGCCGCCCCGGACCGCCCGGCCGGCACCGACCGCCCCGCCAGCCCCGTCGCCACCGCCGCCAACCCCGTCATCGTCGTCGGCGGACTGATCGGCGTCTCCATCGCGTACGAGCCGATCGCCGCCCGGCTGCGCGCCGACGGCTTCCGGGTCTTCGTCTACCAACTGCCCGGCCTCGGCTTCGGCGACATCCGCGACTCCGCCCGCGCGTTCGGCGCGTACGTCGAGCAGGTCCGCTCCGTCACCGGGGCGTCCCGGGTGGACGTCGTCGGACACTCCGAGGGCGGGCTGGTCTCCCGCTGGTACGTGAAGTTCCTCGGCGGCGCGGCCGCCGTGGGGCGCTACGTCAGCCTCGGCAGCCCGCAGCAGGGCACCTACGTCGCGAACATCCTGCGGTTCGTCGGGCTCGGCAGTTGCGCCGGAGTCGTCGCCTGCCAGCAGATGTCGATCGGGTCGAGCTTCCTCGCCGACCTCAACGGCGGCGACGACACCCCCGGCGCGGTCCGCTGGACCACCGTCCGGACGTGGCAGGACGAGCTGGTCCGGCCGGTCGACAACGCCGTTCTCGCGGACGGCGCGACCAACGTGCTGATCCAGGCCGCGTGCCCGCTGCGCGTGGTCGGGCACCTCGGGCTCGTGCTCGACGGCACCACGTACACGGTGGTCCGGCAGGCGCTGCACGACGCGCCGATCCGCCCGAACTGCCTCGCGCTGTAGCGGGCCGCCGCGGGGCGGACGGTGCGCGCCGTCCGCCCCCGCGCCGCGTCAGGCGGCCCCGGCGAGGGCCTCGTACTCGTCGTCGGTGAGCCGCACCTCGGCGGCGGCCACGTTCTCCTCCAGGTGCGCGACCGACGACGTGCCCGGGATGGGGAGCATGACCGGCGACCGGCGCAGCAGCCACGCGAGGGCGAGCTGCGCGGGCGTCGCGCCGTGCTCCGTGCTGATCGCGTCCAGCGGGCCGCCGGGCCGGGCCAGGTTGCCGGTGGCGATCGGGAACCACGGAATGAACGCGAGGTCGTTGCGCTCGCAGTGGTCGAGGACGGCCTCCGCGCTGCGGTCCGCCAGGTTGTACAGGTTCTGCACCGACACGATCGGGGTGATCTTCCGGGCCGCCTCGATCTCCTCGACGGTCACCTCGGACAGGCCGATGTGCCGGATCTTCCCCTCCTGCTTGAGCAGCGCCAGCTCGCCGAGCTGGTCGGCCAGCGGCACCTGCGGGTCGATCCGGTGCAGCTGGTAGAGCGGGATGCAGTCCAGGCCGAGGTGCCGCAGGCTCAGCTCGCACTGCTGGCGCAGGTATTCCGGGCGACCGACCGGGCGCCAGTCGCCGGGCCCCGACCGGGTCAGGCCGGCCTTGGTCGCGATGACCAGGTCGTCGGCGTACGGGTGCAGCGCCTCCCGGATCAGCAGCTCGCTGACGAAGGGCCCGTACGAGTCGGCGGTGTCGATGAACGTCACGCCCAGCTCGTACGCCCGACGCAGCACCCGGACCGCCTCGGCCGGATCCTTCGGGTCGCCCCACACGCCGGGGCCGGTGATCTGCATCGCCCCGTAACCGAGGCGGTCGACCTGGAGGTCGCCCCCGATCCGGTAGGTCCCCGAGGCCTTCGCGGGCTGCTTGCCGGCATCGTTCGCCATGCGTGGATTCCCCATCCTGTCGATCGTCTCCAGCGGCCACCGTAGCCACCACCGCGTCGGCTTTCCCGCCGATCGCCCCCCGCACCACCGCCCGGGTGGATCGAGACGGGGATCACCGCCGGCAGACCGGCACGTGGTCGAGGTGGGCGTCCCCGCCCGGCGCCGACGCGTGCGTGGTCGAGGTGGGCGTCCCCGCCCGGTGCCGACGCGTGCGGACGGACCCCACGGCCGGGCGGGCGGGCGCGAGCGCGGGCGAAACGGTGCAGCCGGGCGGCAACCGGGCCGCGGCGCGGACGGAGTTGACCGGAGCGCCCGTGCCGGCCGCCGGCGCGTGCGACGCTGGGCCCGTGCCGGTCGGCGTCGACCACGGGTCGCCGCGCGGCGCGACGCGGGAGGGAGCGCCCATGACGGGAGTGCCGCAGGTCGACTTCGCGCTCGACACGTACGAGTGCATCGTGCTGTATCCCGGCGCGGCCGGGCGGGCGCTGCCGGCGGAGACGGTGCAGCGGTTGCAGGCCGAGCACCTCGCCCACATGCAGGCCCTGCAACGGCGCGGGATCATCCTGGTGGCCGGCTCGGTGGACGGCCCGGCCCGCGAGCCGGACCCGCCGATCGGCTTCGGGCTGGCCCGGACCGGGTCCGTGGACGACGTGCGCAGCGTGATGGAGGCCGACCCGGCGGTGCAGGCCGGGCTCTACCGGGTGGACGTGATGACGTTCCTCTGCCCGGCGGGCTCGCTGGAGTTCCCGCTGGTCAAGGCGCAGAGCTAGGCCCCGCCGGCCGGGCGCGGAGCCAGGTCCCGCCGGCCGCGGCCCAGCGATAGGACCACCGGCCGGGCGTGGAGCCGGGTCGCGCTGACCGGGCCGCACCGGGAGTGGGCGGAGCGGACCTGCGCCGCGCTCGCCCCGCACGCCCCGCCCGGCGGCTATCCCAACCTGCTCGCCCCGACCGAGATCGACCGGGTCCGGCTCGGTACGGCGACAACTGGGACCGCTGCGCCGGGCGAAGCGCCGCTACGACCCGCGTGGCGTCTTCTCGGCCGTGCCCACGCTGCCGCCGTCGCCCGGGGCGGGGTGAGGCGGCGGGGAGCACCCCGGTGTCCGGTCGCGCCGGGGGCGTACGATTCCGGCGCGCGGTCGCCGATGCCCGCCGCCTCAACGTTCCGGCGTGGGTTCCGCCCGCCGGCTGCGCGCACGACGCGCGTCGTTGGACAATGTTCCGCAGCCCGCAAGGGGTCGGCCCGCATTCCGACCCGGAGGAGAGACTAGCCTGATGGGCGTGACACGCCGCGCGAAGATCGTCTGCACTCTTGGTCCTGCCACCTCGTCTCCGGAGCGGATCCGGGGGCTCGTCGAGGCCGGCATGAACGTGGCCAGACTCAACTTCAGCCACGGCAGCCACGAAGACCACGAAGCGGTCTACCGGCTGGTCCGCGAGGCTGCCGAGG
This sequence comes from Micromonospora sp. URMC 106, assembly GCF_051386395.1. Taxonomy (NCBI): domain Bacteria; kingdom Bacillati; phylum Actinomycetota; class Actinomycetes; order Micromonosporales; family Micromonosporaceae; genus Micromonospora; species Micromonospora sp. URMC 106. Next base: position 11,783 of record NZ_JBPQTP010000129.1, on the reverse strand, counting down.
CGGCCGGCCGCCCGGTGGCCGTGCTCGCCGACCTGCAGGGCCCGAAGATCCGGCTGGGCCGGTTCGCCGACGGCCCGCACGAGTGGCGCACCGGCGACTCGGTCGTCATCACCGGCGACGACGTCCTCGGCACCAAGGACCGGGTCTCCTGCACCTACCGCAAGCTTCCGCAGGAGGTGAAGCCCGGCGACCGGCTGCTGATCGACGACGGCCGGGTCGCCGTCGAGGTCACCGACGTCACGGGCAACGACATCCGTTGCCTGGTCACCGAGGGCGGCCCCGTCTCCAACAACAAGGGCGTCTCGCTGCCCAACGTGGCGGTCAGCGTGCCCGCGCTGTCCGAGAAGGACGCGGAGGACCTGCGCTTCGCCCTCGGCCTCGGCGTCGACCTGATCGCGCTCTCCTTCGTCCGCTCCGCCGACGACATCAAGCTGGTGCACGGCATCATGGCCGAGGCCGGGGTGCACCGCCCCGTGCTGGCCAAGGTCGAGAAGCCCGAGGCCGTCGACTGCCTGGAGCAGATCGTGCTGGCCTTCGACGGCGTCATGGTCGCCCGCGGCGACCTCGGCGTGGAACTGCCGCTGGACCAGGTCCCGCTGGTGCAGAAGCGCGCCGTGCAGCTCTGCCGGGAGAACGCCAAGCCGGTCATCGTGGCCACCCAGATGCTCGACTCGATGATCGAGAACTCGCGCCCGACCCGCGCCGAGGCGTCCGACGTCGCCAACGCCGTGCTCGACGGCGCGGACGCGGTCATGCTCTCCGGCGAGACCAGCGTCGGCAAGTACCCGGTGCTCACCGTCAGCACCATGGCGAAGATCGTCACCACCACCGAGTCCGGCTCGATCGGGGTGCCGCGGCTGCAGCACGACCCGCGTACGCACGGCGGCGCGCTGACCGTCGGCGCCTCCTCGATCGCCCGGGCCATCGGCGCGAAGGCCCTGGTGGCGTTCTCGCAGACCGGCGACACCGTGCGGCGGCTCTCCCGGCTGCACTGCGACCTGCCGCTGCTCGCCTTCACCCCGGTGCCCGAGGTGCGCAACCAGCTCGCTCTCTCCTGGGGCGTGGAGACCTTCCTGATGCCGTTCGTCGAGCACACCGACGACATGTTCCGCCAGGTCGACCAGGCGCTGCTCGGGCTCAACCGGGCCAACCCGGGCGACTACGTGGTGATCGTCGCCGGCAGCCCGCCCGGCACCCCCGGCTCGACCAACACCCTGCGCGTACACCAGCTCGGGTCGCTGGTCGACGCCGCGTCCGCGCGGGCGCTGCAGTGAGTGGTCCGGAGGTCGCGGTCGGCCAGGCCGCCGTGGACCAACTGCTGGAGGTGCTCGACCTGGAGCACACCGGCGAGATGACCTTCCGGGGGATGAGCCCGCCGGTCGGCCCCCAACGGGTGTACGGCGGCCAGGTCGCCGGCCAGGCCCTGGTGGCCGCCGGCCGGACCGTCGACCCGGCGCGCTTCGTGCACTCCCTGCACGGCTACTTCGTGCGCGCCGGGGACCCGAGCGAGCCGATCGCGTACGAGGTGGAGAACATCCGCGACGGCCGCTCGTTCTCGGTGCGTCGCTCCGTGGCGCTCCAGCACGGCAAGCCGATCTTCTTCATGTCGGCGTCGTTCCACCACCCCGAGGAGGGCCTGGACCACCACGCCCCCACCCCGCCCGACGTGCCGGGGCCGGACGAGGTCCCGACGATGACCGACCGGCTCTCCCGCTACCCGGAGCGGCTCGGCATCTGGGCCCAGATCCCGCGCCCGATCGACGTGCGCTACGTCGGCGAGCCCGGCTGGGTACGCCCCGGCGACCGCCCCGCCGACCCGCACCAGCGGGTCTGGATGCGCATCGACGGCAAGCTGCCCGACGACCCGCTGCTGCACGCCTGCGCGCTCACCTACGCCTCCGACCTGACGCTGCTCGACTCGGTGCTGTCGGTGCACGGCGAGGTCTGGGGCCCGGGCGGCGTGGTGGGGGCCAGCCTCGACCACGCGCTCTGGTTCCACCGGCCGTTCCGCGCCGACGAGTGGTTCCTCTACGACTGCTGGAGCCCGTCCGCCTCGGGCGCGCGGGGGCTCGCCACGGGCCGCCTCTTCACCACCGACGGCCGGCACATCGCCACCGCCGTGCAGGAGGGGCTGCTGCGCCGCGTCGGCGAGTGAGCCGGTCCCGCATCGGGGACGACACCGCCGACGGGGCGGGACCGGCACATCGCCGTCGGCCGATCGGCCGAGGGGTGATCGGCCGGGCGGGGTGACCTGGGGACTAACCTTGCCGGCATGCGTCTCTCCGCCCGGGTCGACTACGCCCTCCGAGCGGTCGCCGAGCTGGCCTCGGTGACCGGCGGCGCCGGGGCCGGGCGAGGTCGGCCGGTGACCGCCGAGCAGATCGCCCGCGCCCAGGAGATCCCGCCGAAGTTCCTGGAGAGCATCCTGCTGCAACTGCGCCGGGGCGGCATCGTGCACGCCCAGCGCGGCCCGGAGGGCGGCTACTGGCTGGCGCGGCCGGGCGACGAGATCTCGCTGGCCGAGGTGATCCGGGTGATCGACGGCCCGCTCGCCCACGTACGCGGGCAGCGGCCGGAGGACCTCGGCTACCACGGGGCCGCCCGCGCCCTGCAGGAGGTCTGGATCGCACTGCGGGCCAGCGAACGCCAGATCCTGGAGCTGGTCACCGTCGCCGACGTGGCCGCCGGCACCCTGCCCGAGCGGGTCACCGAGCTGGCCGCCGACCCGCGCGCCTGGACCTGACCCCGGCGGAACCGCCCAGCCCGCGGCCGCGCGTGGTGGCGCTCGCGCTGCCCTGGCGTTGGTTCGCGTCGTGCGGCTCGCGCCGGCCCCGGCGTGAGGGTGCGGGTCGTGCGGCTCGCGCCGGCCCCGGCGTGAGGGTGCGGGTCGTGCGGGTCGCGCCGGCCCCGGCGTGAGGGTGCGGGTCGTGCGGGTCACGCCAGCCCCGGCGTGGCCGAATCCCCGGAGCGACGTCACTGTCGTCTCACTGACCGGTCGGAGGCTTGACCCCGGCCCGCGGGTGCCGCATTGTCGACCAAGTCGATAGGAGATGCCGAAAAGTCTGGGGGCGCTCGTGCGCAAGCTGCTGGTCCTCGCGCTGGTCGGGCTCGCCGCGCAACTCGTCGACGGCGCGCTCGGCATGGCGTACGGGCTCACCTCCTCCACCCTGCTGCTGCTCGTGGGCGTCGCCCCGGCCGCCGCCTCGGCGTCGGTGCACCTGGCGGAGATCGGCACCACGCTCGCCGCCGGTGTGGCGCACTGGCGGTTCGGCAACGTCGACTGGCGCGTGGTCGCCCGGATCGCCGTCCCCGGCGCGGTGGGCGCGTTCGCCGGCGCGACCTTCCTCAGCGCGATCTCCACCGAGACGGCCGCCCCCTGGATGGCCGCCGTCCTGTTCACGCTCGGCGCGTACCTGCTGGTGCGCTTCTCCCGGCCGCTGCGCACCGACCGGCGCGCCGGTCGGCTGCGCGGGCGCTTCCTCGGCCCGCTCGGCCTGTTCGCCGGCTTCGTCGACGCCACGGGCGGCGGCGGGTGGGGGCCGGTCGCCACGCCGGCCCTGCTGGTCAGTGGCCGGATGGAGCCGCGCAAGGTGATCGGCTCGGTCGACACGGCCGAGTTCGTGGTCGCCGGCGCCGCCAGCATCGGCTTCCTCATCGGCCTCGGCTCGGAGGGCTTCCTGCTGCCCATGGTGGCCGCCCTGCTCGTCGGCGGCCTGATCGCCGCGCCGGTCGCCGCCTGGCTGGTCCGGATCGTCCCCGCCCAACTGCTCGGCGCGGTGATCGGCGGCGTGATCGTGCTGACCAACGCCCGCACGCTGATGCGCTCTGCCGACCTCGGCGGCCCGGCCCGCCCGACGGTCTACGCGCTGCTGGCCGCCGCCTGGCTCGCCGCCCTGGCGCTGGCCGTCCGGGCGCTGCTGCGCACCCGCCGGCAGCGGGCCGTCGCCGCGGCGGCCCTCGCCGCCCGCACCCCGGCGGGCGCCTCGGCCCCGGCGGGCGCCTCGGCCCTGGCCGGTACCGCCGCCCCGGCCGGTATCCCGGCCTCGTCCGGCACCCGCCCGGCGTCAGTCGGCACGGGCGGGCTGGGTCCCATTTTGCGGTAGGGGATCGGGCCACGGACAGCCAGGCGTGGGGGGCCATGGACAGGGTGATGTGCGTACCAGGCCCGCCAGTCGTGGACCGGTATTCGTCGAGGCCGGCTTCGTCTTCGGCTTGTTGGAAGCACTCCTCGATCGCCCACCGGGCACCGGCGATGCGGGCCAGGTCGACCAGGCGGGTATGACGGGGCCCGTAGCAGACCTAGTAGGCGATCTCGCCGGTGGTGATGCTGCGCCGGGCCAGCAGCCAGTGCCCACGGCCGGGCTGCCAACCGATGCGCACCGGCACCCGCGCCCACCAGTACTCGCGGGGGGCCGTGGGCGCCGGCGCCAGCGGACAGCCGGCACCACGCCCGAGCCGGCAGCGCGGCGATCAGCTCTCCGCGCGGCAGGTGCCCATCGTCGTGGTGGTCGTGTCGTCGTCGCGGCGGGCCGCGACCGATCCGGGGATGGAACAGGTTCCGACCGAACTCGTAGAGGCGCATGGCACCCTCGTCGTACAAGGCCTCTTCCGGCATCAATTTCGTGCTGCCCCTGACCCGAACCGAGTACTACAACGTCGACGCTGGGGTGATGTGGGAGAACGGTTCCTCGAGCACAGCGCAGATAATCAGTACTTCGTGACCTCACTGTGGGGCGTGGGCCGCTACCAGCCGGGCCACACCTACCGGGAGAGCTGGAACCGGGGCGTGTTCGGCCCGCCGTTCTTCGAGCTCGATATCCCCGACGGCGAGCCAAAGGGAGTCGTCCGGACGGACAACCCGATTCGCGCCTTCCTCGAGCTGTAATCGGACATAGCGGGCCGGTTCGCGCTCTCGCAAGACGCCGAATACACCTCCTCGCTCTACCGCAACGGGGGTCTGCTCGGCACTGCGGACGGGTGGGAGAGCACGTTGACTGTCACCTGCGGCTCGGGGCGGTAACGGTCACCGTGGCCTACAGCCGCAAGCCGTCGTGGAGCCTCGACCACAAGCTCCGGGGCGAGACGTAACCGTGCCCGCCCGCCCAGGCGAAGTCGCGCGCCGATGGTCGGCGCCCGCGTCGGCGTGGCCGCCCGGACGGTCGGTTCCGGTCCACCCGATCAGTGGACCCGCGAACTCTGCTGGTCAGGGCCTCTCCCGCAACCTGCGGCACGGGATCGAACGTCGGCTACGCCTGCGAACCGGCCACGCCGAGCTTGACGAGCTCAGCGTGACCCAGTTCGCGCTCCACCTCGTGCACGATCAGAAGGAGCCCACTCTCAAGGTGTATGGGTCCGCAGTGCTCGGCCGCGTGGACTGAGCCGGCTCGGCACTGTCAGGCGAACCGGCCTGTCCGCCGCAGAACACCTCGGTGGTGAGCGTCTGAACCGCCTTATGGAACGCCTCCTGCAGGGACAAGGGGTCGGCGGCGTCCGCCGTGTAGGTCAGCGAGGCCTCCAGGGTTCTACTGCCGTCGGGCGTGCTGTACATCAGCGTCGCGTAGCCCTGGACGCCGCCGTTGTGGTTGAGGATGGTGCCGCCGCAGTTCGGTCCCAAGTTCAGCACGAACAACCCGAGGCCATAGCCGCTGGTCGGGTGCGGCTTGCGCATCTCGGCCAGCAGCGGGTCCGGGATGAGCTTCCCATCCATCAGCGCGGAGATGAAAGTGTGGAGATCCTGGGTTGTCGAGATCATGTCACCGGCGCCGGGCGCCCAGGATGGGTTCTGGCGGGTGATGTCGACCGTCTTCTGCTGGCCGCCGTCCTCGTACCGGTAGTAGGCGTGGGCGTGCGGCCCGGGGATCTGCGGCCAGGTACCCGGCACCACGGTGCCCGACATCCGGAGCGGCCGCACGATCCGCCGCTGGACCTCGTTGGCGTACGAGCTGCCGGTGACCTTCTCGATCAGCAGCATGGCCAGCGTGTAGTTCGTGTTCGAGTAGCTCCAGTCCGTCCCCGGCGCGAACCGCGCCGGCTTGGACAACGCGAACCGGACCAGGTCCGCCGGCCGGTAGGTCTTGAACCGGTTCTCCACCCACTCCTTGCCTGACCACGGGATCCCTGGCACGACCGTTCCGTCGGGGTAGTACTCGCCGGTGTAGTTGAACACCCCGCTGGTGTGCTGTAACAGCATCCGCACCGTGATCCGCCGGTCCAGCCCGAAAGCGGGCAGGTAGTCTGCCGCCGAGGCGTCGAGCCTGAGCTTGCCCTCCGCGACCAGTTGCAGCACCACGGTCGCGACAAAGGTCTTGGTGACGCTGCCCGCCCGGAACCGCCCGTTCGTCGGCGGCTTCGCGGCCTTGCCCAGCCTGCTCACCCCGGCGCTGCCGACCCAGTCGCCCCGCTCATCGTGCACGCGCAGCTGCACCCCGACGAAACCGGCATCGACTGTCGCCTGGATGGCCTTCTGCAGCTCCGGGCGATCCTGCAGAACAGCGGCCTTCGACGGGGCCCCGCTGGCCGGCGTGGCGGCCCCGGGTGCTGCCCCGACCAGCAGTGTGACCGCCAGCGCCGTGACCCCCAATCGCCGGGAGACCCGCGGCATCCGAAGCCCGTTGTTCTTGGTGCTCCTCACAGTTCCTGATTGGGTTTCCATGACTCCTCTTCTCTGGTGTGGCGCCCAGGCGAGCACTTCGTCGAACAGCTCGGGGGCGATGGGGATGGGCGGGCGGTAGGCGAGCGGCTGCGTGCCCGTCAGCTGGCGTATCAGGACGTTCCAGGCGGGCGTGCAAACGCAGTGCAGGCAGTCGATGAATAGGCGTTCAGCCCCGGGCGCGATGAGCAGCTCGAAGTTCCTGTCGCCGGCGACCAGCCGCAGCGTGTGGTCGGGTGGACTTGCTCGTCCACTCGCTGTGGATGAGCAGCGGTCTGCCCGTCAGTTGGTCCGCTATGTTGGACGCGTGGGCCCGTGCCTCGGGAGTGCTGTTGCCCTGCCGCGCCTTACTAGCTGATATTGCGGCGGTAGCTGGCTGTGGCGAAGATGTACGTGATGACGAGGATGCCGACGCACCATGCGAGGGCGCTCCAGATGTCGGTGCCGACCGGCTGCTGAGTGAACAGGTCGCGGATCGTTTGACGATGGTTGTCACCGGCTGCTGCTCGGCGAAGGCGCGCACTGGGCCGGGCATGGTGTCGGTAGGTACGAATCATGTATCGCTCGATGGCTTCGACGGCCGTGCGGTAGTTCGGCGGAAGTTGCTCCGCGCGTTCCTTGCACTGCCGCCATCGCCGCTTGGGGCCGATCACCTTGGCGATGAAGCCGCCCTCGTCAGTGCCGGACATGGCTCTTCCCTCCGTTGTGGAGATGCGCAAGCCGTGCCGCCAGGAAGCTTCAGGCCCTCCAGACTTCTTCGAGGTATTCCTGTCCTTGAGCGTTGAGCGACTACACCCTGTGCGGCGGCCCCTTTCCGGACGGGATCTTCTTCACGCCGACGAGCCGGCGCTGCTCGATCCTGACGAGCAGCGCGCAGGATGGCGCCCTCGGCGATGTCGGAGAAGCCCTGATCCCGCAGTCACGCCGTAATCTCGTAGCCGTACGCGGGTCGGCCGGACAGGATCGCGAGGACATGCCCTCCGGCGTTCCCTTGAGCATCTCCGTCATCTGTCTGCCCATGGAACACCCCCTCCCAGCTATTCAGTACTGCTGACTACCGGTAGACAGTATCACTGACTACCGGTACCTAGCAACGCCGATTAGCTGACGTGCTACCGGCCGGCAGCCCGCACGGCATGCCTCTCGGGACTCGTCATCGGATTTGCAAAGGGGGCCTGATACCACCGCCGTGCGGAATCTTCCGGATGGCGTTTCAGCTGGGAGGAATTTAGGCCGCTGATGGCCGATCGAGGTCTGCGCCTCGTCGCGCGACTGTGAGCAGGCCCAGCTCGGCGAGGCGCTCGGCTGCGAGCGATCAGTGGGAAGTGTCAAGTTAGATCCACACTCTCCTACAAGATCGGCAGTACATCTAGGGCGTGTCCTGTCGATCTTGTAGTGGTTGATCGTTGACGATGTGTCGGTGGTGCGCCGTGGCGAGTTGACCGATGAGGCGTGGGCGGTGATCGCGCCGCTGCTACCGGAGCCGGGAAGTTCTCGTGGGCGGTGGCGGGATCCCCGGCAGGTCATCAACGGGATTCTGTGGAAGCTGCGCACCGGGGCGCCGGGGCGTGACCTGCCGGATCGCTTCGGGCCGTGGAAGACCTGCCACGAACGCCTGCGCGGCTGGACGGCGGACGGGACATGGGACCGGATCCTCGCCGCCGCGCAGGTGCATGACGACGGCACACCGGTGCAGTGGACGATCAGCATCGACTCGTCGATCGTGCGGGCGCACCAGCATGCCGCTGGCGCCCGCAAAAAGGGGCTCCCCGACAAGTCCGGCGACGCCTGGTGCGCAAGCTGGCGAGGCCATCGGTCGATCCCGCGTGGACTGAGCACGAGGATCCACCTCGCCGTCGACGGACGCGGACGGCCGCTGTCGATCCTGCTCACCCCAGGCCAGGCCGGCGACAACCCTCAGCTGCTGGCCCTGCTCGACGCCATCGCCGTGAACGAGCCCGGACCCGGGCGACCCCGCAAGCGACCCGACGTGCTGATCGCCGACAAGGGCTACGCGCACGACTCCACCCGCCGGGCGCTGCGGCACCGCGGAATCCGGCACGTCGTCCCCGAACGCTCCGACCAGGTCGCCCGCCGGGCCGCCATGGGCAGCGCCGGCGGGCGGCCACCGGCCTTCGACAAGGCGATCTACAAGAAACGCAACGTCGTGGAACGATGCTTCAACCGGCTAAAACAGTGGCGCCAGCCGGCCGTCATGAGACTCAGCAACGAGAACAGCATCCCGCCCCGCCTCATCGATCAACATCGTGGTGAAGTGGCGTACCACCGCCTCACGCTGCGGAACGCGGTAGATGCGCGGATCGAGAGCGAGATGAGCCACGGCGTTGGCCAGGCGCAACTCCACCAACGAAGGAACATCGGCCAAAGCCGCCGGCCGAACCGCTAGCCCTGTTTGCTGCATCGACGAGATCGTAGTGGCAAGGCAGCGACCTTGAGGTCCTCCCCATGATCGGCAGGACAGGGCCTAGGCGGGTACCTTGGCTCGGGCCGGTATCCCGGCCTCGCCCGGCGCCCGCTCGCGTCGCTCGACACGCGCTCGTCCTCGTCCGGCACCGGCACCGGCACCGCCCAGGCAGCGGAGGCGACCGATTCCACTGCGGCCCTGACGGCGAGCGGCCGCCGGGTGACGAGACAGTCGCCCTCCAACGCACGCCGTTGTCGTTGCAGGGGCCGAAGGAGACGCCGGTAGGGCTCGTCGCGAGCTGTCGCCCCACCCGCGGCACAGCCCAGCCCGCTCTCACTCTCCACCGGCACCCGTGCATCACACCCGGGAAGATCTTGGTAGGAAAGTGCGCCCCAGAGGGCCGTTTCCTACCAAGATCTCTCGTCGTCTCGTCGTCTCGTCGTCTCGTCGTCTCGTCGTCTCGCGGCCTCGCCACGCGGTGTCGCCGTCCCGGCGGATGGTCGTCCCGCGTCCCGTCGCGCGTCAGGCCGGGGATGGTGCCGCCCATCCCGTCGAGCCCGTCCAGCCCGGCGTCGTGCGCTCGGCGGGTGGGGCGGGTCAGCGGGGGAGCAGGGTGGCCGCGGCGTCGCCGAGCAGGGACCACGCCTCGTCGACGTGGGCCTCGGTGGTCTGCGGGGAGCCGACGGCCAGGCGCAGGGTGTACCGGCCGTTGACCCGGGTGTGCGTCAGGTGCACCCGGCCCGTGGCGTTGACCCGGGCCAGCAGCTCCGCGTTGATCTCGTCGTCCGCGCGCAGCCGGAAGCAGACCAGCGAGTACGGGTGCGCCCCCACCAGCGCGAACCGGTCGTCGGCGCGGACCCGGTCGGCGAACCGGGCGGCGAGTGCCACCCCGGACCGGATGTGCGCCCGCAGCCCCTCGGCGCCGTACCAGCGCAGCACGAACCAGAGCTTCAGCGCGCGGAACCGCCGGCCGAGCGGCACCTGCCAGTCCCGGTAGTCGATGACCGCGCCGGACTCGGTGGCGGCGTTGCGCAGGTACTCCGGCAGCACGGACAGCGCCTCGATCAGCTCCGCCGTGTCCGCCACCCAGAACGCGTCGCAGTCGAAGCCGGTGAGCAGCCACTTGTGCGGGTCGAAGCAGTACGAGTCGGCGTACCCCAGGCCGGCGTGCCCGAACCGCAGCTCCGGGCAGACCGCCGCGGCCCCCGCGTACGCGGCGTCGACGTGCAGGAAGATCCCGTACTCGGCGCAGATCGCGCCGATCTCCGGCAGCGGGTCGATCGCGGTCGTGGACGTGGTGCCGACGGTTGCCACCACGATCGCGGGCACCACGCCGGCGGCCCGGTCCGCCTCGATCGCCGCGCGCAGCGCCGCCGGGGACATCGCCTGCGTCTCCGGGTCCACCTCGACCGGTCGTACGCCGTCGGTGCCGAGCCCGGCGATCCGCGCGGCCTTCTCGATCGAGGAGTGCCCCTGGGTGGACGCGTAGGCGCGGTAGCGGCGGTCGACGCCGACCTCGCGCCACCGCCCGCCGCCGGCGCGGTGCAGCGCGACCAGGGTCGCCACCAGCGTCGCCGAGGACGCCGAGTCCTGGATCACCCCGCCGCCGCCCGAGCCGGAGCGGAACCGCTTCGGCAGGTCCAGCAGTTCGGCGAGCCAGTCCAGCATCACCGTCTCCAGCTCGGTGCACGCGGGACCGGTCGCCCAGAGCATGCCCTGCACGCCCAGCCCGGAGCTGACCAGATCGCCCAGCACGCTGGGGCCGGAGGTGTTGGCGGGGAAGTAGCCGAAGAAGCCGGGGTGCTGCCAGTGGGTCAGCCGCGGGGTGACCAGGGTGTCGAGGTCGGCGAGGACGGCCTCCACCGGCTCGCCGTGCTCCGGCGGGCCGGCCGGCAGCCCGGCGGCCACCGCGCCGGGCGGCTCCGGGGAGGTCACCGGGCGCTGTCCCACCGTCGCCCAGTAGTCGGCGATCCAGTCCACCACGGCGTGCCCGGCGCGTCGGAACTCCTCCGGGGTCATGTGCTCAGCCACGCCCCTGAGTCGATCAAGAATCCGGGTCGGCGGCAAGGCGACGGCGGATTGTGCCGAGAAAGCGCTTGCCCTAGCATCGCTGGTGCGCGGAGCCATCCTGTGCCGACGTCGATCACCCGCGTCGGACCACCGCCGCCAGCGCGGCGTACGCCTCCCGCCGGCCCGGGCAGGCCGACGGCGACCGGCGGCCGCGCGCCCGACCTCCCCGGAGGATCGCCCCATGCCCGTCATCCCCCGCCGCGTCGCGCTCGTCGCCGCGGGCGCCGCGGCCACCCTCGTCGCCGGCGCGCTGCCGACCCTGACCGCCGCGGCGGCCGCCACCGCCTGCCGCGTCGACTACCGGATCACCAGCCAGTGGCCCGGCGGTTTCGGCGCCGACGTCACCGTCACCAACCTCGGCGACCCGCTCACCGGCTGGACCCTGACCTGGTCCTACGCCGCCGGCCAGCAGGTCGGCCAGGCGTGGAACGCCGTCGTGACCCAGTCCGGCGCGCAGGTCAGCGCCCGCAACGTCGACTACAACGGCGCGATCGGCACCGGCGGCACCGCCGCCTTCGGTTTCACCGCCTCCTGGGACGGCACCGCCAACCCCGCCCCGGCGAGCTTCGCCCTCAACGGCACGGCCTGCACCGGCGCCGCCCCCACCAGCGCACCACCGACCAGCGCGCCGCCCACCAG